>JAAYEX010000133.1 GCA_012728535.1 Clostridiaceae bacterium
ATGTAAAAAAATGATATTGTGGTGGGCCATCAGGGACTTGAACCCCGGACCGACCGGTTATGAGCCGGCTGCTCTGACCGACTGAGCTAATGGCCCGCGCAATCATTTTTGACGGCAACAAACAGAATTATAAGTAAGATAACAAGGTCTGTCAAGCCGATAAGAAAAAGCGCGTCCGCTTATTATTATCTGCATTGTATCATGTATAATCATACTGATTTATTAGCAGGCAGGAATAACCGTTCAGCTGTGGAGAAAGTCCAGACATAATTGCTTTCGTTACTGCTGCTATTATTGTTCGAAACTATGTGCCAAAATTACATAAATCGGTGTATCCTTAAGAGCAATCACAATGCACGCGAAGATATAATTTCCGGCTAAAGTATTAGCATGACTGAATAAATAGACTACTGATAAGGTGGTAGAAAAATGAGAAGACTCGGAATCATCGGAGGCATGGGCCCCTTGGCCGGCTGCGAATTTTATAGAATGTTAATTGAAGCAACTCCTGCCAAATGTGATCAGGATCATTTTGACGTGATCTTATCAGGTCACGCCAGTATACCGGATAGGACTGAAGCAGTAGAAAGTGGTGACGGCAGCAACTTGATAGCTGCTATTGCTGAGGATATTGAACTTTTTGCGCAAAACGAGATCGACCTGATAGCAATGACATGTAATACCAGCCATACCTTTTACAGGGAACTGCAGGAGATTAGCCCGATACCATTTTTTAATATGGTTAAGAATGCCGTTCACTTGCTGAAGGAAAATCATCCTGAAAGGCAGGTAACGCTTTTCTCAACGCGCGGCACATATGTCTCAAACGTCTACCTTGATTACGCAAAAGCTTTGGGGCTTGATTTGCGCTATCCCGAGGAAGAGGATAAAGACCTGGTTATGCGTTCAATTTATCATGTTAAAAAGACCCAGAAGACGCGTATCCCGCAGCTTGATTCAATCCTGGATAAATACACTGCTGATGAGGGTCTGGTCTTATTTGCGTGTACAGAGCTCTCGGTTCTTGACATAGCGGAAAAATACCATAATAAAGTAGCTGACTCAATGAAAATGATGGTGAACTCAGTTGTAAAGCTGATGACAGCAGATGAAAAGGGCTTTCAGAATATGCTGCCCCGCTACACAGGCGGTGTTGAATAAACACAGCCTAAGACATTTGACGGATAAGAGCATTACAATTAGAATGGATTAGCTCTTTATCGAGGTGTAGCGCAGTTGGTAGCGCGCTTGCTTTGGGAGCAAGATGCCGCAGGTTCGAGTCCTGTCACCTCGACCAGTTGCCTCTGAAGCTTCACTTCAGAGGCATTTTTTAAATCGAAAGCTTTCTTTCTGTTATGAGAGGAGAAATCAAATGGCCTTTAGTGAACTGAAGACTGCGAAGTTCTTTACACTGTCTCCTGATTCAATGTGTACTGAGTTTTTGTTGAAACACGAGTATCCGTGGCAGGCTTTGCCTGAGATCGGAAAGTTTATACTGGCACTTCAGCATAACTTGCCGCAAGATCAGTTCTATCAGTACGCGCCGGGTGTATACTTGGCAAAATCAGTTAAACTGTTTTCCTATGTTACGCTGCTGGCCCCAACTATTATTTGTGAAAATGTTGAGATAAGACCCGGTGCCTTTATACGGGAAAATGTTTTTGTCGGGCCCGGAAGCGTGGTGGGCAATTCTACAGAGTTGAAGAACAGTATTTTTATTAATAATGTACAAGCCCCCCATTACAATTATATCGGTGACAGCATACTTGGCAGTGGCACACATTTTGGCGCAGGTGTTATCACATCAAATCTGAGAGCAGACGGAGCGGATATATTAGTGCGTACAGAAGCTGGCGACATTGCTACACATCTGCGCAAGTTTGGAGCTATTGCAGCTGAAAACGTAGAGGTCGGCTGTAACGCAGTTCTCAACCCCGGAAGCATGGTAGGCGCGTCAAGCAGGGTATACCCTTTGTCATCAGTAAGAAGAACTGTACCGGCACATTCGATCCATAAACAAGACGGACAAATTGTTCCACTTATTTATGATCGGGATTAGACGTGTTAAAATAGAAAAATACTTATGATTATCGCTTTGCTTATCTTTTTCATTGCTACGATATTTCTTATGTGGCAGGGTACTATGCCTCTTGTTCTCGGCATAGTGCTTGCTGCTGGATCGGCAGCAATTTTACTCTACCTGTTTGTTAAAAATGCGCACCTGTCCTTGAAATTGCAAAAGGCCATGAAAAAGTATAAAGCTAAATGGGTTGGAGCTGTCGCGATCGTGTCAGGTCTTTCGACTACACTAAGTCGTGATAGTATTTTGCTGCTTAACCGCCAGGATGAACTAATCATTGAGGGGCCATATCGCAGTATAGTAATGCCTCTGGAATCTATTGAACGCATTGGGGTGCTCTACGGTGAGAGTATGATGCGCAACAGCGATCGTGACCTATCGACTATGCTTGCCCTGGGAATGATGCCGAACTTTTCATACATCAGGGCATACCTGACACGTAATCCTCAGGCAAAACGCCAGAGATTTATCATGCTCAAGCCCTTTGCTACATCTGAAGAGATCGAACGTTCTGACATGATAGTTTTAGTTGAAGGTTCTGCTCTTTCTAACTTGAAAGCTCTTTTGAACAGGCCTGAAATTGCTTCCATTGCACGTGTGGTGGATAAGAGGAACAGCAAAAGGGGAAGAAAAGCAGGAAAGCTGAGTAAAGATGAAGAAAAATCAGAGAATAATAGCGCTAAGCAGCGTTATTCACAAATAAATGAAAATATCCCCCGGCAGAACACCGGTGCACATGAATTGTGGGCCAGCGGTGATATGAGGGTTAGAGGAGCTGACAATAATGACAATAAATCCCGATAAGGCCTGTGCCTTAGCTCAAGATATAGAGAACAATGTTTCAGAAGTAATAGTTGGAAAAAATAAGACGATCCGTTTATTGCTGATAGCTCTGACAGCGGGTGGACACGTTCTGATCGAAGACGTACCCGGTATCGGTAAGACAACACTGGTGACTGCTTTGGCGCGTTCGCTGGACCTGGATTTTGCACGCATTCAATTTACTCCTGATGTTATGCCATCAGATGTAACCGGCTATAACATTTTTGATCAAAAAACCGGCGATTTTACTTTTAAACCCGGAGCAATTATGACTCAGATTCTTCTAGCGGATGAAATCAACCGGACATCACCCAAGACACAGTCGGCTTTACTGGAAGCTATGCAGGAAAACCAGGTGACAGTTGACCAGACTACTTATGAGCTCCCACAACCCTTTATGGTTATGGCCACGCAGAACCCTATTGAACAGCAAGGTACCTATGTCCTGCCTGAGGCTCAGCTGGACCGCTTCATGTTCCGGATGACACTTGGTTACCCTACTGCTAAGGAAGAGATTAATATAATGTCTCGTTTCTCCAGTGAAAACCCCATCGATAATTTATTGCCGGTCGCGGCTTCCGCTGATGTGATATGGCTACGTGACCAGGCCAGACAGGTATATGTCGCTGATGCTATTAAGGTGTATATCACGAATCTGGCTCAACAAACCAGGCGTCATCCCGATGTTGAGCTTGGAGCAAGCCCAAGAGCCTCTTTGATGCTCCTGCAGGCAGCCAAGGCTGCTGCTTTGCTGAGTGGTCGCGACTATGTTATTCCTGATGATGTTCAGAGCTTGCTGCATTATGTATTTGACCATCGCCTTATAATAAGGGCAGAGGGACGTTTGCGCGGTGCTGATGCCGGCAGCATAATTGAATCGCTTAAGGAAACAGTTCAAGTCCCTGCACAAAGATGACAGTTCTATTCGTACTCTTAGTTTTGCTGATTATTCCTCTCCTGGCCGGAGTGAGTTATTTTGGTTTGGCTGTTTTTAAAATATCCCTCCTGTTTGTTTTGATATTGTTGGTATATTCCATAGTAGAAATGGTTTATTTGCGTAGCCGTATCCGCATTGGGCAAGTTGAACATCAGGTAGAGACAAGCCGCGGTGATTTTACTGAATTCAAACTTTCAATCTTACTTCAGACCCTGTTCCTTCCTGCTGAGATATCTGTTACGGCCTGGTATGGTTTGACTGACAGAAGCTTGGAACCGGAACAGCACCTTGTGCGGCGGAGTCTGATTCCAGGTAATAAGGAAGATATCATTATCAGTATGGAGTCAAGACATACCGGTTGGTTGCATCTTGATGAAGTAAATGTGTCCCTGCGCGGCGTACTTGGTATTTTACAGGTTAAATATAAATACAGTTCTGAAAAAGATAGCATGAAAACTTTGGTGCTGCCGATTGCATCCTTCGATTCGACAGCAGCAGTAAATGCCCTTCGCGAAACTAAAGATGGCAATGTTGAGCGCAAGCGAGTTGATGACCGCAGCGATGAGATTGATACACTTAGGGAATACACACCGGGTGATGACACCCGCCGTATCCACTGGCAAGTCAGTGCCAGGTTGCAATCCACCATGATTAAGCAGTATGGAGAGCCTCTTGAAATGCGTACAGCTATCATGGTCGATGAAAATACGGCCACTGAAGAGCATAAGTCAGCACTGGATTGGGATAAGGCGCTCAGTCGTCGTGACTTGTTGCTCGATTCTACAGCAGGGATCTTGCATGAATTTCTCAACAATGAACTATATGTTCGTTTAGAAACAGGCGAAAGATCAACGGCAGGAGCTTTCAGCAGAAAAATTGAAAATCTGCAATCGTACCGGCGTCAGCTGGCCCTGCTGCCGATAGATTCAACTCCCGAGATAGGTGCGATGATAGTCAATGAATTAGATCAGATTTCAGCTGATCGCTATTTATTGCTGACTACACGACTCAGCTACCAGACAGTCACCGCTATATTGAAGCTTAAAGAGCAGGTCCGCTATGTCAGTCTGTTCTATTTCATAGAGGAGCCGCCGAGTTCTGAAATGGAAGAGGCATTTAATCGTATGCGCCTAGCCGGGGTTGATGTTTTTGTATATATTCTTGCCTCCGGCGGAGTTTTGAGTGAACGGACGAAAAAGTGAAATCGAAAGAGAATAATACACAAAATATATCAACAAATTTGCTGTTGAGAATCGGAACTCAAAATGGTGCCGGAGACTCGTTCTTCTATAGTGAGTCCTGGCAAATTTTGCGTCGCTTTGTATTATGTTTCCTTTTTACCGTATCAGTGTCTCCACTGTGGATGATAGCTTTCAATTTAGAAGTAAATATACTGCAGCAGGGACTGACCATTTTCGCCAGTTATCTTTTAATCTATCTGATTATTTGTTTTTCAAAAGTAATCTCCGGCTTAGCACTTATGTTGCTATCCTTGGCTATCATTGGTGCTTTTGCTCCGGGATTGCCCTTGCTTGGCACTTTAGGCAAGGCTTTCAGATTGATTTTTGAATTACTCTACAATCGCTTGTCCTATGGTCTCGGATTTGAAATGGAGCTGATGGAAGCCGGCTTTATAGCCACTACGGGCTTTGTTGTAGTCCTGTCTCTTTTAGTTTCTTTAATCCTTCTCTGGCGACCTCTGCCGATATTAGCATTTCTCTTTTCTTCCTTGCTCTTTGGTTTCGCAGAAGAAATTACGGACCATGCCGGTGTCAATGAAATGCAGTTGGCCTATATGGGCTCGATCATGGTCCTTCTATTGATCTGGACTTTTGGAGAGAGCAAACACAAACTGGCCTTCAGATCCGCAAAGCGGCTTGGAATTAAAAGTAACGCCAACGAACACGGACGACGTAAGAGGGCAGTGCCTATCAGTATATCCATTTTGGCAGTACTGATGCTCCTGAATTCACTTATTCCGGCAAGTGCTTTTTACGTTAAGAAATTTGATGACAATATGTCGCGTTTATTTGGCAAGCGTTATCAGGAACCTTCGTCAATTCCATATTTGCAGTTTTCTTTGAAGGATCTTGGCTACTATCCTCAGGAAAACAGACTGGGCGGTACGCCACAACTTTTAGATGAAACTTACATGTATCTTGATACTGACCCACGCTCCATTCATTTGCGGGGAACTGCTTATTATGAATATACGGGACTTGGCTGGACAATTGATGGGATGAACCCCAATTGGCTGATGGGCCATCCACGCAATGCTGCAGAGCAGGAACAGGTTTTAGGCCCCCTGCATAAGAGTGATGAAGCTCTTGTGCTTCAAATCATGCCTGACAGGTCTTTTGAACTCAGGCCGGTGCGTAATCAGCAGGTAGTATTCCATGGAGGCAGGCCGGGTGAATTTGTAAGTTTGGATTCGAGTTCATTTAATGTTTATTTCAACCAAAGCGGTAATCTTTATCTGGACAGACGTATTTCACAAGATGGTTATCGGGGTCTGGGGCAATGGTTTGCTGTGCGTGAATTGCATGATGCAGAAACTCTGGAAGCCATGATCGGCTTGTTCCCGGAAAGTCAGATGTCGGGCCAAGACAGGTCACGCTGGCTAAATTTGCCTCAACTGCCGACATTAAGACCTGTATTGCAGGATCTACACCCTGTACTGGAAGAATTGGTCTACGGTTCAGGATTTAGTGATGTCGAACGCGTGACTTCTATCCGCTCCTATCTTGCTGATAGTTTTACCTATAACCTGAATGTTGAGACACCTCCGGGGGATCGTGACTTTGTCACCTACTTTTTGGAAACAGGTGAAGGATATTGCACTTATTTCGCCACCACCCTGACAGTTCTTCTGCGAAGTGCAGGAATTCCCGCACGTTACGTGGAGGGATTTCTCGTTCCTCAGTCCAAGACAGGAACAACCCGTGAACTGCGCGGAGAAAACGGACATGCCTGGGCTGAAGTTTGGTTTGATGGGCTCGGCTGGGTTCCGATTGATGCTACTCCGTCATCAACTTTAGATCAGATGGACAACACAGCAGAGGAAGATCCACGCGAAGAGACGGTGCCCACAGAAGTCAAGACTGAACCAACGGAGACCATAGCACCAACAGAAGTGATCCCAAAGGAAGAACCCACCCAGGCAGAAAAGCCTCCCAAAGAAACTGAAGAAAGCTCATCCTTCCTCAATGTTCTGCTTTCAATTATAAAGCTGTTATTCTATATACTCCTTTACAGCTCACCAATATGGCTTTACATCCTTTGGCGGTGGTGGGTATATAAACAGCGACATAAGCCTGAATATTTACAGAAAAAACTGGCTGAAGGCTCTACTGGAGATTTAATCAGCAAAATCGACTTGGATTTGCAAGCTATGTGGAGGCTTGAGACTAATATCAGAAATCACGGTGAGACCATCCGAGAATTTGTCGGCCGTATGAATATAAAGAGAAAAAGCAAGATTGATCAAGTATATTTGGATCTGACAGAGAGAATATATTACGATGATCCGGACCGACAGATTATTGCTTCGGAAGATCTTGCTGCATTCCTTAGCTTTTACGAAAAGGAAGAAAAGCGACTGAAAGAAGATTTGCCGAGGAATAAATGGATAACAAAACGTTTCCTGTGGTCTGATTATCATCCACTGCCACGATAAAAAATTTGAACTGTGTAGGATTTAATGATTAGCAATATGAAAAATATAGATTTTTATATAGATGCAATACGAAGCAGAGCAGAAGAATTCCACATAAATGAAGGCCGACCACTCAGTTATTTTATACGTACCTTCGGCTGCCAACAGAATGATAATGACAGTGAAATCTCTGCAGGTCTTCTGGAGCATATGAGCCTTGAAGCGGCTCCAAACATTGAAGAAGCGGATGTCGTCATTTTTAATACCTGTAGTGTCAGAGAAAATGCAGATAGGCGTTTTTATGGTAACTTGGGCAATTTGAAGACTTGGCGAAGCGAAGAAAAGCAGCGTCGCATTGGAGTAATGGGCTGCATGCCTGGCCAGGATACTCATAATAGTGTACTTAAAGAGAGTTTCCCGTATATTGATTTTCTGCTTAATGCAGGTGATATGGGGAATTTGCCCCGGGCGTTATATGAATCAAGCAGTCAAAAGAAACACTCTATAGTAGATTTGACTGATCAGGCTAAGGAGATGACTTATCCTTCTTTGCCGGTCAAGCGCGAGAACAAACACCGTGCTTTGATCTCGATAATGTCAGGCTGCAATAATTTTTGCACCTACTGCATTGTACCTTATGCCAGAGGGCGGGAAAGCAGTCGTGATCCCCTGGTTATTCTTGCGGAAGCCAGAGCAGCTGTAGACAACGGCGCCAAAGAAATAATGCTTATCGGACAGAATGTAAACTCTTACGGTAATGATATGAGAAGTAAAGGCGAAAAGGATTTTCCATCCTTTGCCCGGCTTATAGAAGAGATAGCCCGGATTCCCGATCTGAGTGTTCTCAGGTACATGACATCTCACCCTAAAGATTTAAGTGATGAGTTAATTGAAGTTATCGGGAAATATGAAACTATAGAAGCACATATACACCTGCCTTTGCAGTCAGGAAGCAACCGTCTGTTAAAAAAGATGAACAGGCGCTATACAGCAGAGCATTATCTGGAGCTAGTGAATAAACTTCGTTCCGCGCGGCCTGGTATAAGTATTAGTACCGACATAATTGTCGGCTTTCCGGGGGAGACAGAGGAGGATTTCGAAGATACACTTAGACTTATGGAGACAGTCAAGTTTGATCGTGCCTTCACCTTTATCTACAGCCCGCGCAGTGGCACGCCGGCAGCTGACTGGAGTCAAAATGTCTCTGATCTTGATATACAGGAACGATTTGAACGTTTGCTTGACTTGCAAAATAAGCATAGTGTTGAATCAAACGAAAGATGTTTAGGAAAAAACCTATATGTACTGGTGAGTGGTTTAAGTAAAACTGATGACGAAACTTTCTCAGGCAGGACCAAAGATGACAGGCTAGTTAATTTTTCTTTGCCTGAAGAATCTGAAACTGATGATCAAATATTAACAGCAAGAGGGAAGCCACTAAGCTCTACGATAGCGGACGGAAGCGAAGTTTTTGTTAAGATAACAAAGGCAAAAGCACACTCTTTGGAGGGGGTTTTTGTAGGCCTGGCATAAATATAAAACTTACTTATACAATTACATTGATATGATATGAAGTTGGCGTGCACTGTATATGAGTACATTAAGATTTGAAAACATTGATAAAGAGCGTTTAACACCTTTAATGAGACAATATGTTGAAGAGAAGGAGAGCCGTCCGGACTGTCTGATTTTCATGCGTCTGGGAGACTTTTACGAAGTATTTTTTGATGATGCCGTATTAACAGCACGAGAACTGGAATTGAAACTTACTGGTCGGGATTGTGGTCTGGAAGAACGCGCTCCCATGTGTGGAGTTCCGCATCACGCGGTCGATAAATATTTAAATCGCTTGCTGGAGCGTGGATACAAAATCGCAATCTGTGAACAAGTGGAGGATCCGGCTGAAGCCAAGGGCCTGGTAGCGCGTGAAGTAGTGCGAGTTCTTACACCGGGTACACAACTTGATCCCGATACTTTAGATGCCAATAAATATTCGATTATCTGTGCAGTTTTAGAGGAAGATGGAGCATATGGGATTGCCGCCTGTGATCTTTCTTCAGGTCATTTTGAGACCAGCGATTTATTGGGTATACAGGCAGAATCTCATCTTTTCGATGAGATAGAACGTTTTTCACCCGTAGAATTTGTGGTTAATGAAAAATTTGCGCAAAACTACAGATTTATGGATTATTGCGCGAGAAAACAAATTACTGTAAGTAGACTGCCGGATAGTTCATTTACCAGTAAGAAGGCCTCCGAGTTTGGCATCAAATATGATGAAAAAGATTTGCTTTGGCATCGCAGTTCTGCGGGTTTGATTTATTATCTGCAAGACACACAGGGCATGGTACCGACTCATTTCGGTGAAATTAAGCCCTATAGATTCCGTGATTACATGATCCTGGATCGTGCAGCCCGTGTGAATCTTGAACTGACTGAGACCCTGCGTGACCGTAAACGCAGAGGAAGTCTGCTTTGGGCAGTGGATCACTGCAAAACCGCCATGGGCAGCCGCAATTTGCGCCAGTGGTTGGAACAGCCATTGTTGAACATATCACAGATCAGACGTCGTCAGGATGCAGTAGCTTTTTTAAAAGATAATTTCATGATTCGTCGCTCCTTAGCTGATGCACTTTACGGTCTCTATGATATGGAGAGGCTTTCGGGACGGATAGCCTCCTTCAACGTATCTCCGCGAGATTTGGTTTCATTACGTGATACTCTCAGCCGGCTGCCTGAGTTTCATGAGCTTTTGGAAGAAATTGAGACTGATGCTCTCAAGGCTATAGCCGGAGAAATCCACGCTCTACCTGAACTCGAGGATATGCTTTCCCGAGCTTTGCTGGATGATCCTCCCATTCAAATAATGGATGGCGGATTGATTCGGGATGGTTATGATGTAACACGCGATGAGTTGGCAAATATTGCTTTACACGGGCAGGAATATATCTTGCAGCTTGAAGCTGAGGAGAGAGAGAGAACCGGTATCAAGAACCTGAAAGTCGGATACAATCGTGTTGCCGGATATTATATAGAAGTACTTAAATCACAATCGGATAAGGTTCCTGAAAATTACCGGCGCCGTCAAACTCTGACCAATTCTGAACGATATTTAACGCCGGAGCTTAAAGAGTATGAAGAAAAGATACTAACTGCCAATCAAAAACTGAAATCGCTCGAATACGAGATCTTCATTTCAATCCGGGAAACAGTTGCGCAATATCTGGAAAAGATTCAAACGACCGCGCGAGCTCTGGCAAGACTGGATGCTCTGATTTCACTTGCTGAAGTTGCAGAACGTCATAACTATTGCCGGCCACGTTTAACCGAAGAATCAATTTTGAAGATCACCCAGGGCAGACACCCTGTGGTTGAGCAGATTTTAGGTGCCAGCGATTTCGTTCCAAATGACATTGAACTGAATACAAATGATCAGCGCATTATGCTACTTACCGGACCGAACATGTCCGGCAAGTCCACCTATATGCGGCAAGTAGCTTTAATCTGTATTCTGGCTCAATGCGGAGGTTTTGTGCCTGCAGATTCAGCCGTGATCGGTATTTGTGATCAGATATTTACACGAGTGGGTGCCTCAGATGACGTTTCAGGTGGTCAGTCTACCTTCATGGTAGAAATGAGTGAAGTCGCAACAATCCTGACACAGGCGACACCTCACAGTTTGCTGATCCTCGACGAAATTGGACGCGGGACCAGCACAGCTGACGGCTTGTCAATCGCCTGGGCAGTTGTAGAATATTTGGCTGATACAACCTTTATTGGTGCAAGATCTATGTTTGCAACACATTTTCATGAATTGATTGAGTTGAGTCAAACACAAAAAGGCGTGTTTAATGCCCATGTGGATGTTGCCAAACGCGGAGGCGAGATTGTTTTTCTACACCAGATTAAGTCAGGCGGCACGGATCAGAGTTATGGAATAGAAGTATCCAGACTGGCCGGTGTTCCCGTACCGGTAGTAGATCGGGCGCGGGAAATAATGGCTGTACTGGAAAAAGCCAATAAAAGAGAGAGACGGCAAATCCGAAAGGATGCACAGCCGATGGACGGCCAGCTCGGACTTTTTGCCCAAGCTCAATCTGTCAAACTGGCGGACGAGATTATTGAACGTCTTGCAGACAGCGATCCTAACGCAATGAGTCCGATTGAAGCCTATTCTCTGTTGCTTGACCTGAAACAGCTGGTCGAAAGGCAGGAACGTATGCGGCAGGAGGAGGATTAATGGCTACAA
The DNA here is from genome assembly GCA_012728535.1 of Clostridiaceae bacterium. Taxonomy (GTDB): domain Bacteria; phylum Bacillota; class Clostridia; order Saccharofermentanales; family DTU023; genus DTU032. Next base: position 11,744 of record JAAYEX010000133.1, read on the forward strand.
TTCGCAAACTTGATAATCAGACTATCAACAGTATCGCTGCCGGAGAAGTGGTTGAACGCCCTGCTTCGGTAGCTAAAGAACTGATAGATAATGCTTTAGATGCCGGTGCATCAATCATTCGCCTTTCCTTGGAAGGCGGCGGAATCAAGATGCTCGAAGTCGAAGACGACGGTTGTGGCATGAGTGCTGCAGATGCAGCTCTGTCACTTGAAAGTCATGCTACCAGCAAACTGACGACGGTTGATGATTTGTTGCGTATTGAGACGATGGGCTTCAGAGGGGAAGCTCTAGCCAGCATAGCTGCGGTTTCACGTCTCGAGCTGCGTACTCGCCTGATAGGATCTGACTCAGGTAGCAGGTTGCTGGTTGAAGGGGGCAAGCTTGTTTCGTCAGAATCTGCAGGCATGAAAGAGGGAACTACTGTAACCGTTCGTGACCTTTTCTTCAACACTCCGGCACGTTTTAAGTTTTTAAAAACAGATAGAACAGA
>JAAYEX010000019.1 GCA_012728535.1 Clostridiaceae bacterium
GTATCTCCTCCTCCGCTGTCGGGCCGAGATAATGCCTTAAGCGGTTTTGGTAGTACTTGGAAGTCTGTGAAAACTGCAGCATGACGGCAGTGTTGTCGATGAAATAGCTCGCCATATCCAGATCAATGTCGGCGCGCAACTCGCCCTTATCCTGAGCGTTTTTCAATAACTGTGCGTAGGCGGAGCGGAAGCTGATTTCCATCTGTTTCGATAATTTCTCGGAAAATGGACTCAGTGAATCAGTGGTTAACAAAAGATACAGCTTTGAGAGGTCGGGATATTTCCGGCTATATTCCAGAGTCATACGGAATAATGTTGTCATCGCTGAACGGAAGCTATCCTCTTTCTGCTGCTCCCATTCTGTGACGATCTGCTCCAGAACGGCATAACCCATTTCAGCAATAGCTTTAAAAAGATCCTCTTTCGAGGAAAAGTAGCTGTAAAGTGAGCCAACGCTGATACCTGCTTTTTGCGCAATATCCTGAACGCTGGCAGCTTCGTATCCTTTTTGAGAAAAAACCGAAATAGCAGCCCAATAGACTTTGATCTGACGATCACGTGATGTTTTCTCAAAAGTTGGTTTGTGATATGTTTTTCGCATCAAGAAACATACTCCTTTTTTGAATGCTAGCTATATTATCACACATTATGGCGGATGCCGCAAAAAACAAACAAAATGATGGTTTACGGCAAGGATGAATAAATCCTTATATTCCTGTATTGCTATTCGTGAGAGCAATACTCTTTATCCGGTGGAAACTTCGAATTGCAGCGTAATATCAATGTCTGGAGAGCTCTTGCAGAAATGAATTTATATTTGTCCAAAATTTTATACATAAAAGGCTAATATTTCATATCTATTTTTACAAAAGTTTCCTGCAGAATAGTCGATATTGCTTGCGATATGTACAAAGAAGCGTGTTGTAATAGATGATTTTAGCTGCTAATATACAATCAATGAATTACATGTACTGGGAGGTAGTAACATGATTATAGGAGTTCCTAAGGAAATTATGCCGGGTGAGCGCCGGGTTGCGGCTTCACCGGAAACAGTAGCGAAAATGGTCAATGACGGTCTCACGGTTTTGGTAGAAAAAGACGCAGGGGAAGGTGCTTTTTACCATGATGCTGATTACACAGCAGCCGGAGCCGAGGTAGTTGAAAATGTAGCGGATCTTTACCAGCGTGCCGAGGTTATCTTAAAGGTCAAAGAACCTTTGATGAATGAGGAACATAACAGGCACGAGGTTGATCTGATGCATGAGGGGCAGCTGCTGATTACCTTCATCCATCCCGCCTCGCCGGTCAATCATCAAATGGTAAAGCATATGGCTGAACATAATATTACCAGCATTACCTTGGATGGTATTCCACGTATAACCCGTGCCCAGAGCATGGATGCCCTGACTTCGATGAGTACCTGCGCAGGTTACAAAGGTATTCTTTTGGCAGCAGACGCTTTGCCAAAATTTGTCCCGCAGATTTTCACAGCAGTCGGCATGATTAAACCGATCAATACTCTGGTTATAGGCGTCGGTGTAGGTGGTTTGCAGGCATTGGCTACTGCTAAACGCTTAGGTTCTCAGGTTTATGCTGCGGATATTCGCCCTGCAGCAGCAGAGCAGGCTCTGTCACTCGGTGCCAAAGTAATCGATCTCGAAGTGCCGGCTGAAGAAGCTATCGGCGAAGGCGGATATGCCCTGGCACTCAGTGAAGAAAGGCTGGAAGCTGAACGCAAAATCTTGGCTCAGCATCTCCCTGATATGGACATTGTTTTCCTGTCAGCCTTAGTGCCGGGTAAAGTTGCCCCGACTCTCATCACTGACGAAATGGTAAAGAGCATGAAGCCGGGTTCAGTCATAGTAGACATTTCTATCGACCAGGGCGGAAACTGCGCTATCACTCCACCGGGAAGAACTGAAATTAAGCACAAGGTAACAATCATAGGCATCAAGAACCTCCCGGGTCTGCTGCCAACCAGCTCCACTTGGATGTTTGCTCAAAATGTTTACAATCTGCTTTCATACCTGATCAAAGATGGGGAAATCGTGATCGACCTCAATGATGAAATAATTCAAAGCTCTCTGACAACTTATGAGGGCAAGGTGGTCCACAAAGGAACACTGGAAGCCTTTGAGGCGCTGGGACATTAAATTAATATGCCGCACACAATCCGTGTGCGGCATATATTTTGCCACTTTGTCCTCTTGCTGAAGTTATGCTTTGCTGATATTTCAGCAAGATTCCGGCAAAGAACTGGAGTTTTATGATGGACCACCGTTTTTTTTATGACGGTGGCCGCTTCATGTAAAAGATAAATTAGTAGAAACTATTAGCTGAAACAAGGAGAGTAGGGAATGGGATTAGAACATTTAATCTTGATAGTTGTATTCGTGGTGTCAATGCTGGTCGGTTACAAAGTTATTGACCGCGTACCCAGCTTGTTGCACACACCACTAATGTCAGGCATGAACGCATATTCCGGCGTTACGGTGCTGGGATGTCTGACTGCGACTGCTGTGGCCAGCTCAATGAGCAACACGGGCAGCAGAATCTTGGGCTTTATTGCCATTGTCCTCGCTATGATCAATGTTGTCGGAGGATTCGCAGTGACGGACCGTATGCTGCGGATGTTCCACTCTGAAGGTAATTCCAAGGGAGGCAAATAATGTTAATGAACTTGCTGTTTTCCCCGGTTTTATCTGCAGTTAGCTCCCGCACAGATACGGGTGCAATTATTTATTATGTTCTGGCAGGAGTATTAGCCATTACCGTTTTGATCGGAATCTCCATGATGAGCAAGGTCAGAACTGCAGTCAAAGGCAACTTGCTTGGCTCGATTTCGATGCTCCTCATGATTGTCCTGACCTTGTGGTACTGGAACATCTTCTCATTTGTTGAGCTATACATAGCTATGTTGGTCGGAGCAGTTATCGGTATCTGGCTGTCTGTCAAAGTTAATATGATTCAAATGCCGCAAATGGTCGGCATACTGAATGGCTTCGGTGGCGCGGCTTCAATGCTCGCAGGAATATTGACCCTGGTAGCAGCCGGTGACGGATCCTCTTCCGACATCTTTTCGCTTGTGACTTCCGGCCTGGCAATTTTTGTCGGTGCCTTTACTTTCACCGGCAGTATGGTGGCTGCAGGGAAACTGCATGGTGTTATAACACAGAAACCGATTGAGTTTAAACGTCACGCTCTCTGGACTGCTTTAACCCTGATTATTTCTCTGCTGACTGTAGTGCTCTTGAGTATCCCTGCTATATTGGCCGCCAGTGTTGCGAAAACTGTAATTATTATTCTCTCCGCAATAATATCCGGCCTTTTCGGTGTCATCTTTGCTATTCGTGTCGGCGGCGCAGATATGCCGATTACGATTTCACTGCTTAACTCTTTCTCAGGTGTAGCAGGAGCTATCGCAGGTTTGGCGATAGCAGATCCTCTGCTTGTTGCAGTCGGCGCTATCGTCGGAGCCTCGGGTTTGCTCCTGACGCAAATTATGTGCCGTTCAATGAACCGCAAGCTGATGGACATCCTGCTTGGCAAAACTTCGACTCCCCAGGTGAAAGCAAAACAGGGGGTTGTTGAAAAAACAGACGAAGCAGGCAAAGTTAAAGCTGATCCTCCTGTAAAAGAGACAGCTAAAGCTGAAACGGTGCAGACAGGCCCGTCTTATGCAGCCTGGCTCAAAGATGCAGAAAAGATAATCATCGTTCCCGGTTACGGCATGGCCCTTTCTCAGGCCCAACCTCTGGTTAAAAATCTTATGGATGAGCTGGAAGACGCCGGCAAGAATGTCGAGTTTGCAATTCATCCAGTAGCCGGTCGTATGCCCGGACATATGAACGTTCTTTTAGCTGAAGTCGACGTACCCTACGAGAAACTTCACGAGATGGAGGAGATCAATCCCAAGTTTGCAGAAACCGATGTAGTTATAATCATCGGCGCCAACGACGTGGTCAACCCGGCAGCCAACACAGCAGAAGGCACGCCGATTTACGGCATGCCCATCCTTGACGTTGAAGACGCTAAACATGTCATTATCATGAACTATGATAAACAACCCGGCTATGCAGGTGTTGATAACCCTCTCTATAAGGATGGCAGGGAAGACGCTATAGCCTTACTTTTAGGAGACGCCAAAGAGTCTCTCAAAACTTTGGTTAAAGAGTATCGTTTGGGTGCCTGCCCTGTAGAGGAGAAGGTAGAAACCGCTGCCGGTGGTCCGGCTTATGCTAATTGGGTTAAGGAAGCTGAGAAGATAATCATAGTACACGGTTATGGTATGGCTCTTTCTCAGGCCCAGCCTCTGGTCAAAAACCTGATGGATGAGCTGGAAGATGCCGGTAAGAATGTCGAGTTTGCAATTCATCCGGTAGCCGGTCGCATGCCCGGCCATATGAATGTACTTCTGGCAGAAGTTGACGTGCCTTACGAGAAACTTCACGAGATGGAAGAGATCAATCCCAAGTTTGCAGAAACTGATCTAGCCATCATTATCGGTGCTAACGACGTGGTCAACCCGGCAGCCAATACGGCGGAAGGTACACCGATTTACGGGATGCCCATCCTTGATGTAGAAGATGCTAAATACGTCATTATCATGAACTATGACAAACAACCCGGCTATGCAGGTGTTGATAATCCTCTTTATGAAGAAGGAAGAGAAGAGCAGGTAGCCCTGCTTCTGGGGGATGCTAAGGATTCTCTGAGGGATCTGCTTAAAGAATACCGTGCAGTAGGCTCGCAGGCTGAGACAGAAACTGTAATTGAAGACAAGGTTCCCGCTCACACCCGCTGGATCGAAGATGCAGAGAAGATAATCATCGTTCCGGGTTACGGTATGGCACTTTCCCAGGCACAGCCTAAGGTGAAAAGCCTCATGGACGAACTGGAAGACGCCGGCAAGAACGTCGAGTTTGCAATTCACCCGGTAGCGGGTCGCATGCCAGGCCACATGAACGTTCTTTTAGCTGAAGTCGACGTGCCTTACGAAAAACTTCACGAGATGGAAGAGATTAATCCTAAGTTTGCGGAAACTGATGTGGCAATCATTATCGGTGCCAATGACGTAGTTAACCCTGCGGCCAATACAGCGGAAGGTACACCGATTTACGGGATGCCCATCCTTGACGTAGAAGATGCTAAATATGTCATCATCATGAACTACGACAAACAGCCCGGCTATGCAGGTGTTGATAATCCGCTTTATGAAGATGGAAGAGATGAAAAGATCGCCCTTCTTCTGGGAGATGCGACAGCTTCTTTAAAAAAATTACTGCAAGATTTGAGAGATTACTGCAGTTAAGTACTTAAACTAGCAAACAAAACAACAAAGGGTTCCCATCCGGCACAAAGCTAAATGAGAACCCTTTTTTATGAAAAAATCAGCTGCTAAATATTTCCCAAAATGACGTGGTCAAGGTGTTGTTCGGCTATATCACGCATCATGCGCAAAAGTTTCATATCAGTGGCAGCCTCTCTGGAGCGGTAACTGGGGAAATATCTTGACAGATGCAGGGGCAGGCCCGGGTCAATCGCTGCCAGGAATTTAGCTTCTGCTTCCATATCATCAGGATTATCAGATAAGCCGGGTACGATCAGTGTCGTTACTTCCACATGAGCATGTGCAGCAGCACGTTTGATAGTCTCTTTCGTAGTGGCGAAATCACCGCCCAGCTTACGATAACCTTCTTCCGAGAAGGCTTTGAGATCAATATTCCAGGCTGTGATCAGGGGTAAGAGCTCATCCAAAAACTCAGCTGCAAGCTGGCCGTTAGTTACGACTACTGTTTCCAGATCGTTTTCGCGGGCTATTTCCGCAGTATCACGTACATACTCATAGCCAATCAAAGGTTCATTGTAGGTAAATGCAAGACCACAGTTGCCCTGATCTTTAAAAGAAAGTGCCAGTCCCACCAGTTCAACCGGAGAGATGTAGCGTGTCGGTACGGAGTCTTCTCCCGCCCGGGCTATATCAAAATTTTGACAGAAATAACAATTCATATTACAGCCAAAACTTCCCACGGATAGGATTTTCTCACCCGGACGGAAAAAACTGAGGGGTTTCTTTTCAATAGGATCCAGAGCTATGGCTGTGACACGGTTATAACTGATAGAGATTACTTCACCTGCTTTGGCCTGCCTGGCACCGCAGAAGCCTACATCTCCCTCTTTCAGCCGACAATGGCGTGGGCAGACACGGCAGGTGCTTATGGCCTTCGCATCCTTTTTATCCGCGCTCATGCCTATGCACCTCGAAGCGCTCAATTTTGTAGTCTCTGTCCGGATCAAGTCCTGCCTTTATCAAAGCAATGGCGAGCTGATCCTCTGCAGTGACAACTCCATCCAGTCGGGGCAGTAAGAGACCGCGCCGCTGACCGGAACTGACAATGACGCCGTATCGATCAGGATCCAGGTCAGCAACCGACGCAACTTCTTCTTTCTCTCCCAGAATATCTACGCTGTACACCAGTTGATCCAGCTCAGATAGCTGCACGGAAGGAAAGCGGGGATCGTACTTGGCCGAGGAAACAGCATTGTGGATAATCTCCTCAGCGATATTATCCCTGGCGGCTTCAATAGTACCTATGCAGCCACGCAAGTTATTGTCCTTATATAAAGTGACAAATACGCCACTTTGTTTTTTCAGCATTTCGTCCGGCAAGTCGGCAGGAGTCGGCAAAATCTTTCCTTCACGTATAAAGGTCTCAACACTGGCCCGGGCTAATCTGAGATAAGGATCGTCAGCATTAATGTCTTTGTCTTTCGGAGAAAAGGCAGCCACTGCGTAACCGACACCGAAAGTACCTTCGTAGGAATATAGCTCAGAATCAAAGTCTTTGTCAGCTAAAACTCCCGCCATAATTTGAAAAGTACGCAAACCGCATTCCTGCGCTCCTTCTACCAGATTGTCATCTAGATGCAAGAGACGGTCGAGCTCTCCCGAGGCGAAAATATCAGAGAGTTCAGAATCTAATTTTGGTCCTTCTTCGCGGTAACCGTAAGGTCCGTCGGCCTTCAGGACATGAGAGAGATCACCGGAGGCAATGAAGACTGTGCGCTTATTTGAGCGAAGCACAGCTTCAGCCACAGCTCGGCCAAACTCGAAGTGCTCTTCAGGACCGAGGAAGGACATGCCCAATCGCAGGAGTTTGAAATCCTTATAGTATTGATGAATGAAAGTCAGTGGCAGCAAAGTGCCGTGATCCAATGTGCTTGCTTCAAGATGAGTAGCCTCCAGGGCTATACTTCTTTCAGAAGTGACTTCCTGCAAAAACTTCAGCAGTTCCAGGTCATAGCTGACTTCTTCATGGATAGTGCGGATGCCGAAAGCTCTAAGGTCACCTGCTGCGTCAGGGGCATTTGCAGCATAAAAAGCTGAGCGCAGAAGCGGTGAGTGTGAACTGCAAATGATAATGCTTTCAGGCTTTAATTCTGCTATTTCCCGGGCTGCTCTGTGAAAGGCAGTGGATGTGTCTTTTATTTTTTTCTCTTCACCACGGCCTATTTCAGGCAGGATGATTGGCGGATGGGGTAAAACGTAAGCTTTTAAAATCATAAGACTGCTCCCTTCTGCTTTAACTTATCATAACATCTGCCGGTATCAGTCTTCAGCGCTAAGCACACACTCGTTCTCACATTCTTCATGGCAGGCATCCCACTGAACGCTGTGATCGCAATCATCTTTCGGACATTTCTCACTATTAGTTCTCATACTGAGTTCTGAAGCACGAACCATAACACTGGTGCAGGGTGGAATAGATTTTGTAATAAAAGCGCCGCCTCCGATTACGGAATGATCGCCGATTACAGTGTCGCCTCCAAGGATGCTGCAGTTGGCGTACAAGGTTACATAATCGCCTATGGTGGGATGCCTTTTGATGTTTACCAGCTTTCTGCCGTCGCTTAATGACCTTGCGCCCAAAGTGACCCCCTGGTATATCTTCACATGTTTGCCAACAATGGAAGTTTCACCGATCACAACACCCGTACCGTGATCGATGAAGAAGGACTCGCCTATCTTGGCGCCCGGATGGATCTCAATACCTGTGATCCTGTGTGCATATTCTGTCATCATACGGGGGATGAGGGGGACTTCAGACTGCCACAGCTCATGGGCAATACGGTAGATGAAAATTGCCTGCAGGCTTGGATAAGAGATCAGGATTTCAGCCCTGCTCTTAGCGGCGGGATCACCCAGAAAGATTGCTTCAATATCCAAAAGCAATTTTTTCTGCAGTTCGGGTAGTTTTTCCATGAAGCTTCTACTGATTTCATTGGCTGCATTTATAGTGGCATCTTCGCTGTAATCTGGATCGTTCTGTGATCGACAGGCCAGTACGATCTGTTCAGTCAGGGCACAATTAATCTGATTCAGGCTGGCATAAAAATTAGTGCTCAAAGGCCTGTAGTGGCTGGCCTCATTGCTGTAAAAACCCGGGAAAATCACGCTGCGAATATAGCGAAGTATTTCAATGACTACCTGGAGTTCAGGAATTCTGTGTTCGGGATGAGATAGTAATGGATTGTTTTCCTGGTTTTCTTTAAAACCTTCTTTAATTCTATCTATACTTGAGTCATCTAACATATAAGTAATACCTTTCATACTAGTCGAACTAGTCGTAAATCCCGGTAGACAAATAACGGTCACCCGAATCAGGCATGATCGTGACAATGGTCTTACCGTAGTAAAGCGGATCGCGCAACAAGTTGAGACCGGCTGAAAGTGCAGCTCCACTGGAAATGCCGAGCAGGAGACCTTCGCTGCGTACAAATGAGCGTGTTGCTGCCGCTGCTTCATCCGTGCTGACCTTGATAACTTTATCTATCTGCTTTGTATCAAGCGTATCAGGGACAAAACCGGGCCCGATACCTTGAATTCCGTGTTTTCCGGCTGCTTCACCGGATAAAACTGCGGAAGTATCAGGTTCGACCGCAATTACCTCCAGCGATGCTTTCTGCTTGCGGACAGCGCGCGCTACACCGGTGAGGGTGCCGCCGGTACCGACACCACTGATAAGGACATCAATTTCAGGACAATCACGCAAAATTTCCAAGCCTGTAGTTTTTTCGTGGTATTGAGGATTGGCTTGATTGACAAATTGACCTAACGTAACAGCTCCGGGAATTTCTTCCAGCAGCCTTTGGACCTCCCTGATTGCTCCTTTCATGCCGTCAGCCCCCGGAGTCAATACCAGCTCAGCTCCGTAAGCCTTAAGCAGACTGCGCCTTTCAGTTGACATTGAATCAGGCAAAGCTAAGATCGCACGATAACCGCGGGCAGCTGCTATAGCTGCCAGTCCGATGCCGGTATTTCCGGAGGTCGGCTCAATGATGGTACCACCTTCTTTCAACATACCCTTTTCTTCCAAATCAAGGATCATCCCAAGAGCGGCTCTGTCTTTAACCGAGCCTGTGGGATTGAAATTTTCCAGTTTAACGAAGAACTTTGCCTCGGATATGCCCTGATCCTGCAGCCATCGATGTGGATAATAAAGCGGTGTATTGGCAATCAGTTCTTCTATTTTTGAAGCGAAATTCATTTTTTCCATGATAATCCTCCACTAATCAGTTTGCTAAAGAAAATTGTATACGACTATACACATTAAAGCTCCGTTATTTGATACAATAGTTACCTACAACTTTTCACGAAGGTGAAATCAGGCTAACTGCTAGACAGGGAAAAACATTCCTGATATAGTATTTAGTCGGTGCCCTTTCGTGGGCAGTTTTTTGGAAAAAATTATGGAAGGAGGTGTGTTGATGCCTACATTCAACCAGTTGGTCAGAAAAGGACGGAAATCTAAGAAGTCGAAAACAGACGTGCCGGCATTGTCGTACGGTCTGAACTCACTTAAGAAGAGAACTACAAAGTATCCGTCGCCGCATAAACGTGGCGTGTGTACTGTTGTGAGAACGACTACACCTAAGAAGCCTAACTCAGCTTTGCGTAAAGTTGCGCGTGTCCGTCTAACGAACCAGTATGAAGTCTACGCGTATATTCCGGGTGAAGGTCATAACTTGCAGGAGCATAGTGTGGTCCTGATTCGCGGTGGTCGCGTCAGGGACTTGCCTGGTGTTCGTTACCATGTCGTTCGTGGAACTCTTGACACGGCCGGTGTAACCGATCGTAAACAGAGCCGCTCGAAATATGGTACGAAGAAGCCAAAGGTCGCAAAGACCAGATAGTACACCAGCGGTTGGATAAAAACATGCCATCAGTACACGCCTTTTTAGGCCTGTTCTAAAAGCATGACACGTGTCCATATCGTGAGTACCTATGATTTCGGGAAGATACCCGTATAATCATGAAAGGAGGGAAGGAAGATGCCAAGGAAAGGTCATGTACCTAAGAGAGAAGTTTTGCCCGATCCCGTATATCATGACAAGCGCGTCGCCAAGCTCGTAAACAACATAATGCTTGACGGCAAGAAGCAGTTGGCTCAGCGCATTGTCTATGATGCTTTTGACATCATCGGGGATCGTACAGGACAGAATCCACTCGAAGTCTTCGAAAAAGCATTAGAAAATATAATGCCCGTAGTTGAAGTTAAAGCTCGCCGTGTCGGCGGTTCAAACTATCAAGTACCCATAGAAGTGCGACCTGATCGTCGCCAGACATTAGCACTGCGCTGGATAGTTGATGCAGCCAGAAAGCGTAACGAACGTACCATGAAGGAACGTCTTGCCAATGAGTTGCTCGACGCTACCAATGATACCGGAGCCGCTTTCAAGCGCAAGGAAGAAATTCACCGCATCGCAGAAGCGAACCGTGCGTTTGCACACTACCGCTGGTAGTTGTGTTGTAAATATTTATTTGCGCACAGAACAAATGCGGACATATAAGGAGTTGACGAGTCATGTCTCGTGAATTTTCGCTTGAAAATACAAGAAATATCGGCATCATGGCACATATTGATGCTGGAAAGACAACAACAACGGAGCGTATCCTATACTACACCGGACGCATCCATCGTCTGGGCGAGACCCATGAGGGGACGACCACGATGGACTGGATGGAGCAGGAACAGGAGCGCGGAATAACGATCCAGTCTGCTGCGACAACGGCACAGTGGAGAGGTCACCGTATCAATATTATTGATACTCCGGGCCATGTTGATTTTACTGTTGAAGTGGAGCGCAGCTTGCGTGTACTTGATGGCGCAGTTACAGTATTGTGCGCCAAAAGCGGATGTGAACCCCAGACAGAAACAGTATGGCGGCAGGCCGATAATTACGGAGTGCCCCGCGTTGTCTATATTAATAAAATGGACATGACAGGTGCCAGCTTTTTCAACGCTTTGGATTCCATGCGCGAGAGATTGGGCGCAAATGTCGTGCCGATCCAGTTGCCTATTGGCAAGGAAGAGAATTTTCAGGGCATTGTTGACCTGATTTCCATGAGAGCAGAACTTTACCTCGGTGATGATCTTGGTGAAAGTATCACAGAAGCGGATATTCCTGCGGAGCTGCTTGAGCAGGCCAAAGAATACCGTGGACAGTTGGTGGAAGCTATTTGCGAGCAAGACGACGATTTGATGGAAAAATTTCTTATGGATGAGGAGATTTCCATTGAGGAACTGAAGAGCGGATTGCGCGCAGCTACAATTAATCTGGGCATTGTCCCGGTAGTGTGTGGCTCATCCTACAAGAATAAGGGTGTACAGCTGATGCTGGATGCCATGGTAGATTATCTGCCTTCACCGCTGGATATACCTCCGATCAAGGGGATTAATCCCAGGACCGAGCAGGAAGAAGTACGTGAAGCTGACGATGATGCTCCCTTCGCTGCTTTAGCTTTTAAAGTGATGACGGATGAGTATGTGGGCAAACTTTGTTTCTTCCGCGTATACAGCGGTACTCTTAAGGCAGGAAGTTATGTCCTGAACGCAAGCAAGGATAAGCGTGAACGTATTGGCCGCATTCTTTTGATGCACGCCAACCACCGTGAAGACGTTGATGAAGTTTATGCAGGTGATATTGCTGCAGTGGTTGGGTTAAAGAATACATCCACCGGTGACACACTTTGCTTTGAGCAAGCTCCGATTATCTTGGAAAGTATGGATTTCCCTGAGCCGGTCATTTCAGTAGCTGTTGAGCCTAAATCAAAGGCGAGCCAGGACAAAATGACAGTAGCCTTGGCTAAACTGGCAGATGAGGATCCGACTTTTAAGACCCGGACTGACGAAGAAACAGGGCAGATCATTATCTCAGGAATGGGTGAATTGCATCTGGACATCATCGTTGACCGTTTATTCAGAGAGTTTAAAGTTGAAGCCAATGTTGGAATGCCTCAGGTGGCATACAGAGAAACAATTACTCAGGGGGCTTCAGGTGAAGGACGCTTTGTACGCCAGTCGGGCGGCCACGGTCAGTACGGCCATGCCGTAATAGACGTCGAGCCGCTGGAAGCAGGTGAAGGATTTGTCTTCGAAGACAAGACTGTAGGTGGTGTGATTCCCAAACAGTTTATTAAACCGATCGAAGAGGGAATCCGCGAAGCCATGCAAGGCGGTACGATAGCCGGTTATCCGATGGTTGATATCAAGGCAAGTCTGCGAGACGGTTCTTACCACGAAGTAGACTCATCGGAAGTAGCTTTCCGTATTGCCGGCTCAATGGCTCTACGCGACGCTGTAAATAAAGCTAAGCCGGTATTAATGGAACCCGTAATGCAGGTTGACATAATTGTCCCGATTGATTATCTGGGAGATGTCCTGGGAGATGTAAGTTCCAGGCGCGGCCGGATACAGGGAATGGATCAGGAAAGCAATATTCAAAAGATTCATGCTTTTGTTCCGTTATCTGAGATGTTTGGTTATGCTACGGCGCTCCGTTCCAGAACGCAGGGCCGCGGTGTGTTTACAATGCAAATCAGTCACTTTGAACAGGTGCCCGCCAGCGTTCATGATAAAATAGTCAAAGGTGGCTAAAGGGCTTAATTGCTCACTATAATTTGATAAAAAGAAAGTTTTGTGTAAAATGAGGATATGTGTCGTTTTTTAAATCAGCGATACGTTCCAAGCATAAGTTACTCAGGAGGAAATCTGAATGGGAAAAGAAAGATTTGAAAGAACTAAACCCCACGTCAACGTAGGCACAATTGGCCACGTTGACCACGGTAAAACAACATTGACCGCAGCTATCACAAAAGTACTGGCTGCTGAAGGCATGGCGAACTTTACTGATTATGCCAATATCGATAAGGCTCCCGAAGAGCGCGCTCGTGGTATCACAATCAGCGCATCTCACGTTGAGTATGAGACAGAGAACCGCCACTACGCTCACGTAGACTGCCCGGGTCACGCTGACTATATCAAGAACATGATTACAGGTGCAGCCCAGATGGACGGTGCAATCGTCGTAGTTTCTGCCGCTGACGGCCCTATGCCTCAGACCCGTGAGCATATCCTGCTCGCCCGTCAGGTTGGCGTTCCCGCCATTGTTGTTTTCATGAACAAGACCGACCAGGTCGATGATGAAGAGCTCTTGGAACTCGTTGAAATGGAAATCCGTGAACTTCTGGATGAGTACGATTTCCCTGGAGATGATACGCCTATTATTCGCGGCTCAGCTCTTGCGGCACTCGAGTCTGAAAGCACAGATAAGAACGCTCCGGAATATCAGCCTATCCTTGAGCTGATGCAGGCAGTTGATGAGTTTATTCCTACACCTGCCCGTCCTACCGACCAGCCTTTCCTGCTCCCGGTTGAGGACGTATTCACCATTACCGGACGTGGTACAGTAGTAACCGGTCGTATCGATCGTGGTACAGTGCATCTGAACGATAAGGTTCAAATTGTCGGCTTGCAGGACGAGGCTGATAACACTGTAGTAACCGGCATTGAAATGTTCCGTAAATACATGGATCTGGCAGAAGCCGGTGACAACGTAGGTCTGCTCCTGCGTGGTGTTGAGCGTGATGACGTTCAGCGCGGTCAGGTTATTGCAAAACCTGGTTCCATCAATCCTCATACCAAGTTTAAGGGTCAGGTCTATGTTCTGACCAAGGAAGAAGGCGGCAGACATAAGCCTTTCTTTGATGGATATCGCCCTCAGTTCTACTTCCGTACAACAGACGTAACCGGCGTCATCACCTTGCCTGCTGACAAGGAAATGACCATGCCTGGTGACCACGTTGAGATCTCCGTTGAGCTGATCACCCCGATAGCAATCGAACCCGGTCTGAAGTTCGCTATCCGTGAAGGTGGCCGTACAGTCGGATCAGGAACAGTTATCGCACTTGCTGAGTAGTTTTACCGGCAAATCTAACTGAATAGTTGATGCTACTGTCCCGTGAGCGTTTTGTTCACGGGACAGTTTTATTTTTGGACGGCATGACTCCTGTTTCGATGATAGAATGACTAGGCAATATTAGAAAGGGAAGCAGATGACTACAGAGGATAAAAAAATAGAAGAAAAAGACAAAGCCGAGGGGCTGGTGACAGAAACATCTTCTTCGACCGCTACTTCAGACAAATCAGGCCATCCGGTCCGGTCCGGGATGGAGAATTTGCCACTTCTGCCTTTGCGGGGGGTAGTAATATACCCTAACGTTTTGCTCTCCTTCGATGTAGGACGGGAACGTTCAATTCTGGCCCTGCAGAAAGCTATGGAAAACAACAACGAGCTGATTTTGGCAGGGCAGAAAAACGTCGAAGATTTACATCCGGAACCTGAGGACATATATGATGTCGGAACGCGTGCTTTGGTACGCCAAATACTTGAACTTCCCGACGAAAGTTTTAAGGTACTTGTTTATGGTCTCGAGCGTGTCAAAATCGAAGATTATACACAGGTGAAATCATTTTATGAAGTTGATTTTACAGCTCTTCCGGATGAGGATGCCGAAGATACACCAAACCTGACTGCAGCAGGCAGGGTCATGGGATCCCACTTTCAAACTTATGCCAGTCTGACAGACCACGTAGCTCCCGATGCAGTTACGCTTATTTTGAACGAATCGGATATTGGCAAGGCTGCAGATTTGGTGGCGTGACAGCTGCGGATTAATATGCTTGAGCAACAAAAGCTCCTCAAGACTTCATCAGTCGTTGAGCGTGTGCGCCTTATTATTAACCTTTTACAGCGTGAAATACAGCTAGCGGAATTAGAGCAGAAAATTACAGCTGAAGTTCAGTTTAAATTAGATAAGAATCAGAAAGAATACTATCTGCGCGAGCAAGTGCGGGCGATTCAGGAGGAACTGGGCGAGGAAGCTGACAGTGTCGGCGAGATGGACGCTTTGCGCAAAAAACTCGACGAATCCGGTATACCTGAAGAACACAAACCTAAACTTTATAAAGAGCTTGATCGCCTTAGCCGCATGCCCTCACACTTTCCCGAGTATGCCACTCAGCGCTCCTGGTTGGAAACACTGCTGGAGCTGCCTTTCGGCCAAATGGACAAGGAGAAATATGATTTAGGCTCTGCCCGGCAACTCCTTGAACGTGACCACTATGGAATGGAAAAAGTTAAAGAACGTATCATGGAGCATCTTGCTGTGCGCAAACTGCAGGTGGATAAAGGGAACGACATGGAACTGAGAGGACCTATTCTCTGTTTGGTCGGCCCCCCCGGAACCGGTAAAACTTCTATTGCCCGTGCTATAGCAGAGGCTGTGGGACGGCGGTATATCCGTGTTTCTTTGGGCGGCATTCGTGATGAAGCCGAAATCCGTGGTCATCGCCGTACGTATATCGGCTCCATGCCCGGCCGCATTATTCAGGGGATACGTCAGGTAGAAACCGACAATCCTCTCTTCCTGTTGGACGAGGTTGATAAGCTTGGGGATGATTTCCGGGGTGATCCGTCTTCCGCCTTGCTGGAAGTGCTTGATCCCGAGCAAAACAACAGTTTCCGCGATCATTATGTTGAGATCCCTTACGATCTTTCCAATGTGCTCTTCATCACTACTGCCAATACTACCGAAACGATTCCCGGTCCCTTGCTCGATCGTATGGAAGTGATTGAACTTTCGGGCTATACGGAAGCTGAGAAAATTGAAATAGCGGTACGCCATCTGATCCCACGAGCACGGAAACGCCATGGACTTACAGGTAAAGAACTGCAAGTCAGGCGTCCTGCCATAGCACTGATTATCCAGGGATATACGGCTGAAGCAGGAGTGCGACAGCTTGAACGTGAAATTTCACATCTTTGCAGACGAACCGCTCTGGCAATAGCGGAAAAAGGTGAAAGCTCGCTGACGGTTACGAATAATAGGGTAGCGGAGCTTCTGGGCAACCCACGTTACAGCTACGATATGGCGGAAAAAACGGATCAGATCGGTGTAGCTACGGGCCTGGCCTGGACCTGGGCCGGTGGTGACACGCTGACCATTGAAGTTAATGTAATGCCTGGTAAGGGTGAATTGCGCCTGACCGGCAAACTGGGCGATGTGATGAAAGAGTCGGCACAGGCTGCTCTGACATATATACTGAGCCGGTCTGCAGATCTCAATATAGATCCGGAAAAGACCCGTGAGCAAGATATTCATCTCCACGTACCTGCCGGAGCCATTCCAAAGGATGGGCCGTCAGCAGGCATAACTCTGGCGACAGCTTTGGCATCAGCCCTGACCGGACGTCCTGTAAGACATGAGATTGCTATGACAGGTGAGGTCACACTGAGAGGTCGGGTTCTGCCCATAGGAGGTCTGAAGGAA
>JAAYEX010000134.1 GCA_012728535.1 Clostridiaceae bacterium
AGCCAAGGTGGCGATATCGATGCTCCTATCTCCCTGCTCACAAAGGCTGTAGCGCTAAAACCTACGGATGCTGATTCCCTGATCTCAGCTTATGCCTTTGTCGCCAACAAGCCTCTACAGATGCCTAAGAACCCTGTTTCAGAACTGCTGCCTAACACCCCCGAGTACACTCTTGATCTATCTGTCTACGGACAACTACCGGGAGGTGCCGCATGTCTAAAGCGTTAATTGCAGAACTTTGCCGGCAGCTGCGTCTGGAGACTTATATTGCTGACAGCTATGCAAAGGTTGAGGCTGAAAGCCACGAAGATTTTCTGATTAAGCTTTTGACAGAGGCTGTCGCCAGTCGCAACAACGAACGGCGCAAACGCTATATCCGGCAGGCAGGTTTTGTGCTTGCCAAACACACTGAAATGGCAAGGCCATAGTTGTGAAAGCAACATGTAATGACGTTATAAAAGATACAACTTTGGCATCAGATATTCATATAGTGCTGAGAAAGGAAATAGATTAATACTGAATTTCTCCGATAGCTTCCTGTACGATATATTCTCCTGCAGGAATCAGGCCCTCTTTATCGGCAGCAAGCAGCGCCTGCTCGGCCTTCTCCGTTGAAACAGAAGCAAATGAATTATATTGTAAAGGAGACGAAAAGAAATACATTTCTTCGGTTTTTGTAGGGTGTCTTAAGCCCAAGCCTGCTGCGTGCAAGGCCGGTGAAGCCAGTTCTTTGTCGGAAGCTGTCATATCACTATATCGATAATCTCCCAGGATTGGGCAGCCTATCAAAGCCAATTGAACACGGATTTGATGGCGTCTTCCTGTATCAAGTCGAATTAAGACCAAACTGCGGTTCAGTTCATAATCATGCAAGAGCAGCTTATAAGACAACTCGGCTTTGACACCATCGTGTTCACAGGCTGAACGGACTCTTCCATCCAGGGGCTTTCTTGTCAAATAATCAATGAGAACCCCGCTCTCTTTATCCGGTAAACCGTGACAGAGAGCAATATAATCCCGTCTCAAAGATCGACGTCGGATTTGATCAGACAACCTGGAAGCTGCCTTTGATGTCTTGGCGAAGACCATCAGACCACTGACCGGTCGGTCCAGCCTGTGAACCAGACCAAGAAAGGCCTCACCCTTCTTCCCTTCATTGACTCGAATATACTCTTTTAGAAGAGCCAGCATGTCCGGATCTCCGCTATTATCAGCTTGTGAAAGAATCCCTGCAGGCTTTACCACAACCAAGAGATGGTTATCCTCATATAGGATCGGGATTTTCGGCATGATTTGACTCCTCTCTTTGATATCTAATTAAATTCTAGCTTATTATAGCAATGACACAGTTATAATAATAAACAAATGGCAATAATACAGCAGACAAAAAGGAGGCAAGTTGTGGGTAAGTATATTTTGGCCTTGGATCAGGGAACTACAAGTTCCCGGGCCTTATTGATTGATCGTGAACTAAATATTATAGCCAGCGCCCAGAAGGAATTTCCGCAGTATTATCCTAAGGCCGCCTGGGTCGAGCAGGATCCGATGGAAATATTCTCCTCACAGTTTGCTGTCATGAATGAGGTAATAGCCCAAGCTGATATTGCCGCAGAAGATATCGCGGCTATCGGCATCGCCAACCAGCGTGAGACTACAATTTTGTGGAACAAAAACACCGGGCGTCCTGTCTACAATGCCATTGTTTGGCAGTGCCGCCGCACTGCCGATATTATTGAGCAGGTGAAAAAGGATGGACACTCGGACTACATACGGGAAGCAACCGGCCTTGTACCTGATGCATATTTTTCCGCCAGCAAAATTAAATGGATTTTGGATAATGTTCCTGAAGCACGTGCAGCAGCTTCCGCGGGAGATCTTCTCTTCGGAACAGTCGATAGCTGGTTGGTCTGGCAGCTTACTGATGGTGCAGCCCATGTCACAGATTATACAAATGCCTCTCGCACTATGCTTTACAACATAGGAGAGTTGATCTGGGATAAGAAGTTGCTGGAAATCTTTGACATTCCCCGGTCCTGCCTACCTGAAGTGTGCAACAGCAGCGAGATCTATGGCTATTGTAATATACAGGGTCATAAGGTACCAATTGCCGCCATCGCCGGAGATCAACAGGCTGCACTCTTCGGCCAGCGTTGCTTCCAGCCGGGTCAGATCAAAAACACTTATGGCACAGGTTGCTTCCTGCTTATGAACAGCGGATCTAAGATGATCAGCAGTGAGAATGGCCTTGTCACTACGATAGCTTCCGGGATCAAAGGCAAGATTAACTACGCATTGGAAGGCAGCATTTTTGTTGCCGGTGCTGTTGTGCAGTGGCTCCGCGATGAAATGGATTTTTTCAAACACAGTTCAGAATCCGAGTTTCTGGCAGAAAAAGTAGAAAACAATGGCGGTGTCTACTTCGTCCCTGCTTTTACCGGGCTTGGAGCTCCCCACTGGGATCAATTTGCCCGTGGCCTGATTATAGGACTTACACGCGGCAGCAAAATAGGGCACATCAGTCGTGCTGCTCTGGAATCTATTGCTTATCAGACATATGATTTAGTCTCTGCCATGGAAAAGGACAGCGGAATTTCACTTAAGGAGCTCTATGTAGATGGAGGTGCTGCTGCCAACAATTTCCTAATGCAGTTTCAGGCAGATATCCTCGGTCTTACTGTACATCGGCCGCTAATTCACGAATCCACTGCCTTGGGGGCATATTATCTTGCTGGTCTGGCAGTCGGCTGGTTCAGTGATACCGATCAAATTATAGATTTAACCGGAGAAAAAGAGAGTTTCTTTGTTCAAATGCAACGATCGGAAGCAGATGATTTGTTGAAAAGCTGGCATGAGGCTGTTAAGAGGTCCAGGGGTTGGGCTGAACAGGCCTGAGCGTGATATAATTTAACAAAATGTCAAAGGAGGTCTTATGTCAATAACTCCACATATACTAATAGCTGACGATGATCCCGTTGTTCACGAGTCTCTCGGTTTATATCTGGATGCAGAAAACTTTACTTACGCTTCCGCTTATGACGGCGAAGAAGCTTTGAGCATGGTTCAGACGGAAAAACCTGATTTGATTATATTAGATTTAATGATGCCTAAAATGTCCGGCATTGATGTCTGCCGCAATATTCGCAAAAACAGTAATATACCGATCATTATGTTAACTGCAAAGGGCGAAGAAATAGACCGTGTTTTGGGGTTAGAACTAGGAGCTGATGATTATATCGTCAAGCCTTTTAGCCCGCGCGAAGTTATTGCCAGAATTAAGGTGGTTTTTCGCCGGATTCACGATGCTGAGCAAGGTACTCATAATCAATCTATTCTTCGTTTTGACGGACTGGAAATTAATCTGGATAATTACCAGGTAAAAGTTGATGATGAAATCGTAGCTTTCACGCCTAAAGAAGTCGAGATTCTCTATCTGCTGGCTTCTCATCAGGGACAAGTTATGAGCCGAGAACAAATCTTATCGCAGGTCTGGGGCTATGATTACTTTGGTGATACCCGTACTGTTGATACACATATTAAGCGGATCCGTCAGAAGATCGATACAGACAATCCCAAGTATGCATTGATTACCGTATACGGAGTGGGCTACAAGTTCGAAGCAACAACATGAGAAACAGCTACCTGGTTCGCCGCTTTTTCACTTTGCTGATTGCAGCTGTGATACTCTGGACTGTGCTGACCATAGTCTTTTATACTTTTGTAGCACAGCCTGTTTTCACCCGCATAAAAGTCGGTGAAATACTACCGCGTGCCGCACGACTGCTCAATGAACATTCTCCTGCTGCTTCAGGCGGTGTGGTAACTCCGTTTTTCGCACAATCAGTACTTCAGGCCTATGAGCTTTACGGCAACTGGCTTTTTGCTCTTAATGAAAATGGAGATCTGGTCATTAGTTCCCCCCTGCCGGAAAGCCTTGAAGCTGTAGAGCAGGAAATTATGGACATAGTTGTCCGTGAACATGATGGTCTCATGTCCGGAGGAGGAACTTTGCATCAGACGGAAGAGAATCTGACTGCAAACGCAGGACGTTTTATTGTTCTTTCTCTTGCCATGACGGATAAAAAAGACCCTTCAAGAAAAGTCGGAAGTTTAATTGTTCTGCAGCCCATGGAGGAGATGAATGCAGGTATCCAAAGTCTAAACTTCGCTCTCATAACCTCTTCAATTATCGTTCTTGTAATTATGGTGGTTCCGGTGGCTTATGCTGTCTGGCATTCTTTCAGGCCTTTGGATGAAATACGCCAGATCGCTTTGAACATGAGCAAAGGAGATTTCAGCCAACGTGCCAACGAAGATCTGGAAGGAGAAATGGGTGATCTCGCGCGATCTATCAACTATCTCTCAGAGAATCTGTCGATCCTTTTTCAGGAGCTACGGGATCAAAGCAGCAATTTGCAGCAAATAATTGACGGTATTGCAGAGGGTATTATCGCTGTTGACCGTGATGGAAATATTATCACCTATAATAATCGCCTGTGGGAGGTCTTTGGTCTTGATGCAGGTGATGAACAGTACGGAACACCCGAGCGCTTTCTCGAGATGCTCAGGCTTGATACACAATTTATCAAGGCAATTGATACCCGTTCCACTATTTCCTATGTTATTTCTAAGGACCACCGACAGATATCAAGCACCATTACACCACTTTTTTCCGAGCAGGATGTCGTTACGAGCGCCGTAGGCCTTTTCAGAGATATCACAGAATCGGAGCGTTTAGAGCAGACACGACGTGATTACGTGGCTAATGTTTCTCACGAGTTGCGTACTCCCCTCACCTCCATGAGAGCCTTGCTGGAACCTCTGGCTGAAGGCATGGTGAAATCCGAAGATGTAAAACAACGTTACTACGAAATTTTGCTGCGTGAGACTATGCGCCTGTCTCGCCTGATCAATGACATGTTGGAGTTATCACGAATACAGGCAGGCACGGTCGGCATTGAGTTGGATGCAGTTAATCTCTATTCTCTGATTTCCCGTCTCAGCCTGCGTTATATTCCGATTGCCTCTGACCACGACATCGATCTTTCAGTGGAAGGCTTAAGCGATGATCTACCATTGGTCTGGACCAACGAAGACCGCAGCGAGCAGATTTTCATAATTCTTTTGGATAATGCGATAAAATTTACGCCGGAAGGTGGTTTAGTCAGAATTGTAATTTCAAATCACGATTATTTCGCCTCAATTTCCGTTGTAGATAACGGAGTAGGCATAGCTCCGGAAGATATTGACCATGTCTTTGACCGTTTTTACAAGGTTGACAAAGCTCACAACCAGCCCGGTACCGGACTGGGTCTTTCTATAGCAAATGAAATTGCAACACAAATGGGCCAGAAAATCACAGTACAAAGCGAAGAAGGAGTAGGCACGGCCTTCACGGTGACTATGCCATACGCTGATGAAATACTGCAATCAATGGATAAGCTGAAGGATGTCTATGACAGTGATGCGCATTAACCGCTACATTGCTGCAAGTGGTTACAGCAGCAGGCGTCAGGCTGACAAATTGATTGAGGCAGGGATGGTAACTATCAACGGTAAAGCTGCGCAACTGGGCGCTGTGGTGGAAGCCGGCGATTTGGTCCAGGTTGCAGGCCTAACCCTGTATCTGCCCGACGTGGAAGATCTCGTTTACATAGCTTTTAACAAACCACCCGGAATTGTCTGTACTGCCAATCCGAAAATAGCTGATAACATTATTGATTTCATAAACTTTCCGCAGAGAATTTTTACTGTAGGCCGGTTGGACCGTGATTCGCGGGGACTGATTTTGCTCACAAACGATGGCAAGATCGTCAATCCCCTGATACATGCCAGAAATCAACAATCCAAGGAATACCGAGTCAAGGTTGATAAAGTTATCACTGAGGAATTTTTGGATAAAATGAGAACAGGTATCGCAATTTTGGATACGGTAACTCTGCCTGCTAAAGTCGAACGCATTAACAAACACGATTTTTTTATAGAAATAAAGCAGGGTCTTAATCGTCAAATCAGACGTATGTGTGAGGCTCTGGGCTATAAAGTTATTGATTTGCAGCGCATCCGCATCATGGATATTACTTTAGATGGACTGGAAGAGGGCTCCTGGCGCTATCTCAGTCAAAATGAAGTTACAGCTTTAAAAGCGCTTGAAGACGGAGCTTAGACTTTCCCGGGATCGAAGGAAAGGCAAACTTCGAATCCATCCTGGCATAATGCCCTGTAGCTTACACCTGCTGCGTCAAGCATCCTCTTGGAGGCTTTCACTATATCAGTCTCCGCATATTTATCAGACAAATAGATAATCTCCTTAATACCGACCTGAATAATTGCTTTGCTGCACTCATTACAGGGAAATAAAGGCACATATATACGGCAGCCCTGCATCGATTGGCCTGCACTGTTCAAAATCGCATTTAATTCTGCGTGGCAGACGTAAGGATATTTAGTATCTAAAAAGTCACCTTCACGCGCCCAGGGAAACACGTCATCACTGCAACCGAAAGGCAGTCCATTATAGCCGACGCTGACCACCCTGTTTTGTGGAGACACTATACAGGCTCCCACTTGAGTGCTGGGATCCTTGCTCCGCTTTGCCGATAATAACGCAACGCCCATGAAATATTCATCCCAGGATAAGTAGTCTTGTCTTTTCATAAATCTCCTTAGCTATCTTCGGTCGGTTCATCATTGGTCGCGACAGATTCATCCGTCACATCCGAATCACTAACATCAACGGATTCGTCTGTGACATCAAGATGGAGATAACTCCGCTTATA
>JAAYEX010000135.1 GCA_012728535.1 Clostridiaceae bacterium
AATGTATCAGTGTGCATATTGTGGAAAAATGGGTTGCAAGTCATATGATGACGAGGCGACCATGCCGGTCTGTGCGGGAAAGAACGACGCTGTACATGCAGAAGCTGCACGGCTTTTTATGGAAGAGGAAAACCAAAAGATCGCCAAAGCAGCCGGCCGGGTTGAAGTCCAGGGTTACGGAAGCTCCACCCGCATGGAAGAGGTCATGCACTTTTGCCGGCTCTGCGGCTATGAAAAGATCGGACTGGTCTTTTGCTCAGGCCTCAGCCGGGAAGCGCAGACTGTGACAGAAATCCTTACCCATAATGGCTTCACGGTCGATTCAGCCCTCTGCAAGGCCGGTTCATTGCCGAAGTCTCTGGTCGGCCTGGAGGCGGAAGACACTCATTCCCACTGTGCCGACGAGGTCATGTGCAACCCGATCGGCCAGGCCCTCCTGATGAACGAGCTGAAGGTGGATTTCACCCTCATTCTGGGCCTCTGTGTGGGCCACGATACCCTGGTCATGAAATACCTGGAATCACCCATGAGCGTGCTGGCCGTAAAGGACCGGGTGACCGGCCACAACCCTCTGGCGGCTATAAATACAGCCAGATCATATTACAGGAGCCGGTTTTTCCCGGAGGATTAACTGTGAAGACCAAGCCGGCAAGTTTACAGGCTTAATACTCGGGCATGTTGGTAAACATGGCATGGGTCACATATTCGTCACCATGGCGGATCATTTCAATCAGCTTGTCCAGTTGGTCATAATGCTTCTTTTCTTCGTCGACCAGCCATTCCAGGAGGGCTGTTTCTGCCTCGTCTTCAGCCTGCTCCAACTGTTCCTGATACATCTCAATCGACTGTCTCTCCATTTCCAGAGCAGTCAAGTAGACATCAAGGGCGCGCGGAACCAGATAGTATTCCACCTCGACATCAGCCGCTGTGGCAAAGAAAGTCTTCTCCATGGGTTCAGTTGCTTCCGGCACTACAAAGGCATTTTGCTGCTGATATTCCAGAATCGCCAGTTCGTGCCTGTGTTCTGCTTTGGCCAGTGTTTTAAAAATACTATGAATCGCTGATTCAGGATGCTTTTCCGCCTGCTCTTCGTAGTAGGCAGCGCCTTCCTGTTCCAGTTGAATCGCTTTTTGATAGATACTCATCCTGCTATCTCCTTCTTTACTTGATCAGCCGCAGCCGGGATTCCTAATTCTTGAGATCACAATAACATCGACGTCGGCGCCGGGTTGTCACTTAAAGCACAGGCGGGATCCGAGGCGGTATGAGCCTACCGGCGATCAGGCTGGCTAAATGATGAGCAGTGAAACTGCCATAATTGCCATTCCAATAACCGTACCGGCGATAACAATGTGGTGCTCGCCCTGCTTTTCAGCCGAAGGCAGGAGTTCATCCAGAGAGATGAAGACCATGATTCCAGCCACTGCTGCGAAGATAATGCCCAGAAGGGCGTCACTTAGGAAGGGACGGAAGAGCAAAAAGCCGATCACGGCTCCGACCGGTTCGGCCAGGCCGGAAAAAAGAGCTGTCAGGAAGGACCGCTTCTTATCTCCGGTGCCGGCGTAAAGGGGCACGGCTACAGCGATACCCTCAGGTATGTTATGGATGGCGATGGCAAATGCGATACTGATGCCCAGGGCCGGGTCTGCTAGGGCAGCTACAAAGGAGGCCAGGCCTTCCGGCAGGTTGTGGATAATGATTGCCACGGCGGAAACTCTGCCCACCCTGGCTAATTCATTTTTTCTCTTTACTTCTTCGCGGTCGATGATGCATTCCACGCAGGCTTCCGGCTGTTCTTCTAGGTGGGGATCGTAAGTGACATCGTCCACACCTCTCATTTCATGCAGGTTTTGCTCTTCAGGGATCACAAAGTCAATCAGCATGCTGAAGAGGATGCCGCCGAAAAAGGCAAGAACTGTAAAAAGCTCACCGTTTTTGCCATAGATCTGGCCCAGGTTCCTGAAAGAGTCGTTGAGCATTTCTACAAAGGAAATATAGAGCATGACGCCGGCGGAAAGGCCTAATGAAAAGGACACGAGATGCTGGTTGAGAGGTTTTTTGCGAAAAACGACCAGGCCGCCGATTCCTGTCGAGAGGCCGGCGAAGGTCGTTAAAATGAAGGCTCGAAGATAATCGGCAAAAACTAAATCCATAC
>JAAYEX010000136.1 GCA_012728535.1 Clostridiaceae bacterium
ATTCCGCACATAGACATCAAGTTCCATGTGTTCTTGACACGCTTGTTCCAGATCGATATCGGGGTCGGCTTCAAACTCGCGGATCGGTATCCTTCCTTCTGTTTTATCCCTCACGTCGACGTAGACAAATTCATCGTCGTATCGAACAATTCTTCCCTTAACAATACTGCCTTTTTTCAGCTCAGGAATACTGTCGATAAATTCTGTGAAGTCCACTTCAGGCTGCTCATCAGGCTGTTCTGGAGTCTCCTCCTGGTTTTCTTCAGTTAGCTGCTCTGTAGTTTGCTCAAGCTCCTCTTCGGGCTGCTCCAGCTCTTCTTCAGGCTGCACTTGCTGCTCTTCGGGCTGCTCTAGCTGATCTTCAATCTGCTCTAGCTGCTCTTCCGGCTGCTCTTGAAGTTCTTCCAGAGGCTGCTCTTCGTTAATCAAGCCTTCTTTTTCCGTCATGTTTTGGATAACCTCCCTGATCATCTCTTCTGGTGTTGAGGCTCCGGCTGTTATGCCTATCCTCTCTGAACTCAAAGCCTTCTCATATACGTCAGAAGGAATTTGGTCCGGCCTATCAATCCAATATGTGTTTTCACAATGTTCACAACATATCTCATACAGTTTAGCAGTATTTGAACTGTTGCGACCGCCTAATACAATCATAAGATCAGAATTTGCAGCAAGTGAAGACGCATCCGACTGCCTACGATCAGTCGTGACACATATTGTATCAAAAATCTCACAATTAGCAATTTTTTTCTGCAAAATTTCACAAATCTCACGCCATTTGTCAACAGAAAAGGTTGTTTGTGAGACTATAATCCATTTTTTGCCGGAAAATTCATGTTTTTCAGCATCTTTAGCGTTTTCAATAATAATTACTTCAGCTTCGCCTGCATAGCCGACTACTCCCTGTACCTCAGGGTGATCCCCGGTTCCGGTAATAATGATACCGCTTCCTTCAGCTGCAGCATCTCTGACAATTCTCTGAATTTTCTTCACAAAGGGACAGGTTTCATCGATTATGATGCAGGAACGTTCGATCAGAGCTCTCTCAACTTCAGGTGAAATGCCATGGGCCCGAACCAGAACACGTGAACCTTTCTCAATCTCATCGACAGTATCTGCCAGAATAACGCCACGTCCAAGCAAATCATCAACAACTGTTTCGTTGTGAACAATGGCTCCAAGCATGAAAAGAGGGGTATTGTCGTCTTGCGCAGCGGCTTTAACTGCAGATTTGACAGCAAGATTTACGCCGGGACAAAAACCGGCGTTATCAGAAACTATAATCTTCTTCTTGCTAATGTCTTTCTGATTAATTTTCTAAGTCCGCTTCATTGCTAATTTCTTCTTTATTCTCCCACAAATTATGCTCATCGTCCAGTACAGTAACTTCAACCGTTTCCCACATCGTCCGCTTACACTTCTCGGCTTCAGGGTTAAAATATTCTTCACCGCCCATATTGTAAATACGCCGCATCAGTTCATTAGAAATATCTAACCCGATTTCTTTATTTAACTTCTTCCCTTCCCGCAAGCTAAGGAGAACGGTCGGACCGATAACAACCCTTGGCCTGCTGAAGAGATGCTTCTTACCGGTGACTGAGCATAACTGAATAGGAATTCCTCTTTTGATGGCCAGCTGGACCGTGGTAGACTTTGGCGGTTTAGCAACTGCATTTCCTCCCTCAGTAACTCCACCTTCAATGAAAATACCGACTATGTGCTCATTTTTTAACTCGTTAATGATTCGTTTGGCTGCCTGAATATCGTTTGCTTCCCGATCAATGGGAAACATATCAAAACTTAGCAAGAAAAACGTTACAAGCGGGATACTGAATAAAGATTCTTTGGCTAGCCAATGCAAATGCTTAGAACGATAGAATATATAAATAAAAGCGGGATCCAGGATGCTGTTATGATTGCTGAGCAACATTAACGGTCCTTTTCGCCTCTTGGTATTACCGGAGATAATAACCCGGGGCAAAAATACAATAAACAGGATCGGTATAGCGATAAACAAAAAGATAGCGCGTCTGACAGGGTGCTTTGAATCCGGTATATGGTTGTTTGACTTAGGGCTTTCAGTCTCTTTTCGGAACATTTAAATTCTCATTCATCTTCTTCTTAACTGCTTCCAGCATTTCTTCAACTAATTCGTCGATGGAGCGTTCACTAGTATCTATATAGATAGCATCATCTGCTTGTTTTGTCGGAGCAAGTGCACGGTTGCTGTCATTGAAATCACGTTGTTTCATTTCCAGCAAGACATCTTCATAATTGCCGCTTTCACCCTTTTGCAACATTTCCTCATAGCGTCTCTTTGCTCTAACTTCGGGACGTGCTGTAACAAAAAATTTCACAGTTGCATTTGGCAGTACGTAGGTCCCTATATCGCGACCATCCAGAACTAAAGATTGACGTTCCGCCAGCGCCCGCTGAAGATCTACACAATATTGGCGACAAACACTAAGTGCGCTAATATCGGATGCTGCCTGAGACACAGCAGGAGTTCTTATGTCTTGGGTATATTCGATACCGTCAACAAAAGTACGTTGTCCATCAGATGAAAGCTCTACATCAAGATCCGTATCTGCCAGCATCTGCCTGATTTCTGTCTCATCTGATAGATCCAGACCCAGCCTGAGCGCTTTTAATCCCAATGCACGATACATTGCTCCCGTATCTAAAAACAAGACGGAGAGTCTTGATGCCAGTTCTCTGGCCAGAGTGCTCTTACCTGCAGCGGATGGCCCATCTATTGCAATAACAACAGTTTCACTCAAGTCACTATCCTCCGAACTTTCGTGTTCAACGTTTGAATTCTCTTCAGCCAGTTCATTCAGTTTTCGCTCAGTGTCCTCATTCGTGTACTCACCTGCTTCATCGTACATGAGCAGGTCTACTGCTTCCAGGTCCTGAGTAGATTTAAGCCCGAAGTCCGCCAGAAATTGCTCGCTTACATAGAGCAATCCGGGTCTGCCCGGGACATCCAGAGTTCCTCTTTGTTCAACCAAACCACGTTCTATCAGACGCGTGACAATGCTGTCACTGTTTACACCACGTACCATTTCAATTTCCGATCTGGTAACCGGTTCACTATAAGCAATACCCGCCAGCACTTCATATGATGCCTGTGAAAGATCCTGTCTGTTCTTCGGATCATATAAAAGAGATAAAGCCTCACCATGCTCCGGTTTTGTTGATAAAGCGACTTTATCCTTGATTTCACTTAAACGCAAACCCGACAATACATCAATCTGATAACGCCGCTTTAACTGATCCAGCAGTAAATCCAGCCTTTTAATACTTAGATCCATCAGCTCTGCAAGTTTAGTTTTTTCAATCGGATCACCCGCAGCAAATAAGAATGCTTCTAACAGCGCCATGGCTTCAACATCACTCAACACAGTGTTTACCCCTTAGCTTCTATATAAATCGGAGCAAAGACGGATCTTTGCTTAGCAGTAATCTGATTCCGCCGCAACAATTCCAAAACAGCAAGAAAGCCTGCTATGCGTGTCTCTTTGGACTGCTCAGGCGGAAAAAGTTCATAAAAGAAAAAGCGAGGTTTTTCATTCAGCTTATCCATGAGTTCATTCATACAGGTCTTAACTGAAATTCTCTCCCGCTGCAATATTTGCTGCATCGTACTTTTACTGGACTGAAAGCGCGCTGAATTGCGGATAACAATTCTCTCAACAGCTTCGGCAAAACTGTCAATGCTCAACTTTTGTCGTTTTATTTCTTTATCGATTCCAAGACGTTGGGGCAATTCTTCAGGTTTATAATAAGTCAGAGCATAGATTTCGCGCCGCTCCTTTAACTGCATGGCAATCATGCGACAGCGTCTGTAACGAAGGAGTTGAAAGATCAGTTCACTGCTAGGATCAAACTCAGCCTCTGCATCAGGGTCAGTTTTGTAAGAAGGCAGAAGCAGGCTGGATTTGATCTGAATCAGCGTAGCTGCCATGAGAAGAAAGGAACTAACGAGATCCATGTCAAAAAAAGGCATTCTCTTGATTATGTCTAAATACTGATCCGTAATTGAAGCGACGGAAACTTTGTCCAGTGCAACATTGCCACGCTCTAAGAGATGGTCCAGAAGGGCCAGCGGGCTCTCAAATGAGTCCACATTTATAGACTGCTCCCTGCTTTCTGTTTCTAGCATCTCATTCGACATAATAACCGTTTTAAAAAACCATAGGCGGCAAGCCCAGCGCGACCTGAATCTGTTGGAAGATCCAGCTGATAGGTTGTCTGATTACGAAATCAAAAGGAAGCAGAATCCAGTTTAAAACTGTGGAAAGTGCCCCACGGAAAAATACAACTATCACAATGAAGACCATTCCGATGATTCTCTCCTGCTGCATAACCTTATAATAAATATTCTGAGGCAAGAGGGCGCCGAATATCTTGTAGCCATCCAGGGGTGGCACCGGTAGCAGATTGAATACGGCAAGCCACATATTGACCACGTATAGATTCACAAACAATTGCAAAAACACCAAGACAACAGAACTGCCGGTCCATCCGAAACCAATGGCTGCCGTATAAATAAGACAATAGAGAAACCAGGAGATTGTACCTAAAATAATGTTGGATAAGGGTCCCCATAAGCTTGTGTAAACAATACCCTGACGAGTCGATTTTGCTTCAGTAAAGCGTGCCGGATTAATCGGAACAGGTTTGGCATAGCCAATACCCAAAACTAAAAACATTAAGAATCCAAGCGGATCTATATGTTTTAGCGGATTTAAAGTCAGTCGTCCGCTTAAGGCCGCAGTATCATCACCCATGCGGAATGCGGCGTAGGCATGCGACGCTTCGTGTACTGAAATCGACAGGCTTAGGA
>JAAYEX010000137.1 GCA_012728535.1 Clostridiaceae bacterium
ATCATATTTCATCTGATAAACAAAGTAATCTGCATCTGTGGACATGTCGGTAACTGCAACAACATCTACCTTATCACCAAGGATACCTGCCTCGATCATACCGCGGTAAACCATACGTCCGATACGTCCAAATCCATTAATTGCGACTTTAATTGCCATAATTTAAGTCCTTTCTATTTCTCAAAACTTTTTTATTAATAAATGTTCTGCCAAAAAAATATTATAGCGCCTAAGTGACTGAACAACAAATATTCTAGCATAGTTATAAAATGCTAAGCGGGCAGATGACACGAAAGCCCATAGAGAAGGGGGTTGCTGAATTAAACAACCCCCTCAATCTGTTTGCAAAATGTGATTAACTTATTAATCCAGGCATGTCAAGATCTGATCCTTGGCAGCGCGGGTCTCGTCGGGTCTGGCTATAGGTGTGCTGTGTGGCGCGCCTTTAACCAGTTCCGGCTCAGTTTCACATTCTTTTGCGATATCGATCAAGGCCTGAGCCAAAGCATCCACATCGCGCCAGGTTTCCGTCTCGGTAGGTTCAATCATCATTGCTTCATGAACAATCAACGGGAAATAGACGGTCGGCGGATGGAAGCCATAGTCAATCAGCCTCTTGGCGATATCATTGGTGTCAATGCCGTATTTCTCTTTCTGCCAGGCACTGGTGATAACAAACTCATGCATGCAGGGTTCGTCATAAGGCAGTTCATAATACTCTTTGACCCGCTCCATTATATAACGGGCATTGGCGACAGCACCCTCAGAAACTTCCTTGAGCCCATCCACACCGTTTCGCAGCATATAAGCGTAAGTACGGACAAGAACTCCGAAAGAACCGATGAAGGAACGCAACATACCCATGCTGCCGGGCATATCGTAATCAAGGGTGTAGCCATCATCTTCCTTAACAACTACAGGTCTGGGCAAATATTTCTTAAGGAAATCTTTACATCCGACAGGACCAGCACCGGGGCCGCCACCACCGTGAGGTGTAGACAAGCTCTTGTGAACATTCAAGTGGACACAGTCAAAGCCCATATCTCCCGGACGTGCCTGCATCATGATGGGGTTAAGATTTGCACCGTCGTAATAGCAGAGACCGCCACAATCGTGAACCATCTGTGTAATCTGGTCGATGTTGCAGTCAAAAAGACCGAGTGTGTTCGGATTTGTCAGCATGAGACCGGCCACATCATCTCCCAGCACTGCAGCCAGAGCATCAAGATCAACCAATCCATGTTCATTTGACTTCACTTCTCTGACTTTGTAGCCTGCCATAGCAGCCGTTGCAGGGTTAGTACCATGTGCCGCGTCAGGAACAATGATGGTGTCGCGTTTGCTGTCACCTCTGTCCTCGTGGTAAGCCTTGATCAGAAGAATGCCCGCCAACTCTCCGTGTGCTCCGGCAGCCGGCTGGAAGGTGTAAGCATCCATGCCTGTCAGGTCGTTAAGCTGAAGTTCCAGTTCATAGAGTAATTCCAAACTTCCCTGAACTGTTTCGCATGCCTGATAAGGATGAAGGTTGGCGAAGCCGGGCAAGGATGCCATGTCTTCGTTAACCTTGGGATTATATTTCATTGTGCAGGAACCCAAGGGATAAGTGCCGACTTCAACACTGAAGTTTTTGTTCGACATATTTGTGTAATGGCGAATGGCTGTAATTTCATCCACATTAGGTATATTCGGCAATTCAGCTCTATAGTTTTCACCATAATAAGCTGCAAGATCCGGCATCTCAACATCGAGAGGACGGATGTAACTGCTTTTGAATGATTTTGATCCTTTTGTGAAAATCAAAGGGGTATCTTTTAGCATAGTCATATTATTCCTCCTCTCTTATTGTGCCTTGGCGAGACGTTCTACTGTCTCGACAAATTTGTCCATCGCCTGCTTTGACTTCTTTTCAGTAACTGCGAGGAGCCAACGATTGTCATCAACTACAAGGCCGCCAAATATCTTTTCTGCGAGAAGATCCCGGTTCAGCTTATTGAGATCAAGACCGTCTTTGGCTGTCAGTGAGAACTCACGGAAAACAGGCGAATCATATGTATTTTCAAACAGTCCGGTAGCCAGCAATTTTTCCTGCAGATAAAGAGCTTTAGCTGCAGATTGCTCAGCTACATCTCTGATACCTGAAGCACCCATGAGGGCCAGCCAGATAGTAGCCGATGTCGCCATCAGCGCCTGTGCTGTACAGATATTCGAAGTAGCGCGCTCGCGGCGGATATGTTGCTCACGTGCCTGTATTGTCAAAACGTAGCTGGTTTTGCCATCACGATCAACAGTTTCACCGGCAATACGTCCGGGCATTTTACGCAGCAACTTCTGAGTAACTGCCATATAACCAACACCCGGCCCGCCAAAAGACATGGGGATACCCAAAGCCTGTGCTTCACCGGTAACAATGTCCACACCAAGATCTCCGGGGCGCTGCAGTAAAGCAAGACTGATTAAATCGCAGGAAGCTGCCACCAGGGCACCGGTTGCGTGGGCCTTTTCAACGACAAGAGAGAGGTCCTCAACAACTCCGTAGAAGTTGGGGCTCTGTACCATGACAGCGGCATAACCCTTCTCAGTCGGAAAATCTACTGTTTTGCCGGTTTCGTCCAAAGCACCGACTTCAACTTCGACACCTGCTGCATGACAATAGGTTTCAATTGTCTCGATATATTCGGGATGCATGCCTGCAGATACAAAGACTTTGTAGAGTCGTTTTTCACGGCAGGCCATCAAAGCTGCTTCAGCTGCTGCCGAAGCACCGTCGTACATTGAAGCGTTAGAAATATCCATACCGCTGAGGCGGGAAATGTAGCTTTGCCACTCAAAAATAGCCTGTAAGGTGCCTTGAGAGATCTCTGCCTGATAAGGTGTGTAGGCAGTAAGATACTCGGTTCTGCTGATCAAATGTTTTACAGCGGCTGGCTGATAATGGTCATAAAAACCTGCTCCGAGATAAGAATCATAGTCATCTGTACGTTTATTCAAATCCGCAAGAGCTGATAGACGCTCGACTACTTCCAGCTCAGAAAAGCCTTCTTTTTGCAAACCGCTGAAATCCGTGTTCTTTAATCTTTGTGACTCCTGGATCGAGTCGAAAAGGTGGTCTAAGTCAACACCGACCGAAGCGAGCATTTCGCGACGTTCTTCCCGATCCATGGGAAGATAAGCGGTCATGCAATTTCCTCCTCACAGAATTTTTCGTAAGCTGCAGCATCCATCAGACCGTCCAGCTGTGAAGGATCGGACATCTCAATTTTTACAAACCAGGTGCCGAAAGCATCCTCATTGATTTGTTCAGGAGCGTCCTCAATTGACTCGTTGGACTCAATGATTTTGCCGGCGACAGGAGAATAAAGGTCTGAAGCCATCTTTACAGACTCGACGCTGCCAATCAGGTCATCAATTTCTACATCTATATCGACGGGCTCTGCCTCAGCATAAACCAAGTCACCCAACTGGTCCTGGGCGAAATCTGTGATACCGATTGAGGCAACATTGCCTTCAACCTTTACCCATTCATGGGTCTTTGCATAACGAAGATCTTCTTTTACTGTGGTCATATTTTCTTTTACCTTTCTTTTTCTGAATCTATTAACCGCCTATAGGCGGTATGACTTACTATTTTTTAACAAAGGGTGCTTTAACAAGCTTAAAGGGTTCAAATTTCTTTCTAACTTTGACTTCGACGCTATCAACATCATCAGGGAAATCTAAATTCACCAGCGCAAAAGCAATGCCTTTGCCCAGCGTCGGAGAGAAACTTCCGGATGAAATTACACCAACCTCTTCATCATTAAGATAAACAGTATATCCGTCGCGCGGGATAGCGCGTCCTTCGCTGACAAGAGCTATTCTCTTGCGGGTGGACCTTGCTTTCATCTCTTTTCCGCCCTGGAAGTCACGGCTGAAGTCAATAAAGAAGCCCATGTCTCCTTCGAGTGGTGTGATGTCCGCAGCCATTTCATGCCCGTAAAGAGGCATTCCTGCTTCAAGACGCAGAGAGTCACGTGCTCCCAAGCCTGCCGGGCCGACCCCATAATCATAAAGTAGATCCCAGACCTCACCGGTCAATTCAGCCGGCAGATAGATTTCATAACCATTCTCACCTGTATAACCGGTACGCGAAATAATCATTTTGCGTTCAAAGCCGTCTTTGTTTACCTGAATCTGGCGATAGCGCTTCAGACCCTGCAGCTGCTCTTTTTGTTCTGCATCAAGACCCAGCTTCTCTGCCAGATCGAGCATTACTTCAAGGCTATCAGGTCCCTGAACAGCAATTTGACCATAATGTGCAGAATCATCAACAATCTTAATATCATCTTTTCTTTCAGGATACTTTTCACGGTAAGTAACCAAGCTATCATTGATATGCACAACGTCTTTGTCCTTGTTTGCAGCATTCACGACCAGCATGTAGCAGTCATTGTCCATCTCGTAAACCAAGAGATCGTCTACCGTGCCGCCATCTTCATAACAAAGAATCGCATATGTAATCTGATCTTTTTGCTTGCCGGTGATATCACGGCTGAGAAGCCAGTTCAGAAACTCCCCATTACCTTCTCCGCAAACTAAAACCTCCCCCATGTGAGAAACATCGAACATGCCGACTTTTTCTCTTACAGCTGTAACCTCTTCTGTAATACCCTCATACTGCACAGGCATATCCCATCCTGCATAGTCAACCATGCGGGCATTCAAGGCTAAATGTTTTTGATTCAGTGGTGTTTTTTTCATCACAATACCTCCTTTTCAGGCTTTGTTAAGTCTAACAGATCCTACTATTTTCTTCCATAACAATATGGCATATTCCCCGCTTTTGTTAAGCGTTTTCACCATTCTCGATTTTAAGGGCGTGGGCTAATTCTTCTTCATAAACTGAACGATCAAAACTGTATTTGGCCCTTTCACCGCCAATCCTCGGCAAACGGGATTTTAGCGCGCTTAGATGGGCCTCTCCGATCTTTTTTGTCGGTATGCGTTGCGGGACTTGTACGAATTTGACATGCATACCAATGAAAGTGTCTCCTATATCCAGACCTGCTATCGCAGTTAGCCCGGATACCATAACCGGATCATCGGCCAGGGCATATGCCGCGGTAGCGGCCGAGCCTCCGGCATTTGCAACCGGTACAACACTAACTTCTTCCAAAGCATATTTTTCAGCAACAGAGCGCTCAACGACAAGTGAACGATTGAGGTGTTCGCAGGCTTGTACAGCCAGCTCAATTCCCAACGGATCAAGTACTTCCCTGCTCGCCTTAATTACTGTATGTCCCACACTCAAGCTGGAGCTTTTGCCGATACATTCTCCCAATATCTCACTGCTGCTGCAGCCAAGAACAAGCAAATCTCCCGATTTAACTCCGGCCTTAGCGATCAACTCCTGCCAGGCCATTTTTACTTCTTCCGCAATTTCATTTAAAAACTTTGTAGTCATGGCAATACCCTTCTTTCTCAATAGCCGTTTGGCGGATACGGCAGGGTCAGTTTGAAATGGTAGATATCCTTGCCTTCGCGCCGGTAGCGACTTATGGTACAACGAAGCCGGCCATGTTTCTCACAATTTAAGAACCAGGACCAGCGTTTCTTCTTCTTGGTGCTGATAACAGGTTCATCACTGGTCAGAACCCGTTGACAGGCCGGACATGTGATCTCTTGCTTGCTGATAACTGCCTCTGCATTTCCTCCTGCCGCTACTGCTATCTGCCAGGTTTTTTCACGCTGTAAAAACGGATCATAAAGGAAAGGCCGTAGAACTTTTTCATGCTCTTCTGTTCCTGTCTTCAACAATAGTGCATTAAGAATACGTCCTGCGTAACATGCATCGTTAAGGGCATCATGAAAACTCAAATCAGTTTCAATATTTAAAAACTCAAGAGCATATTCAATTGACCTTTGTTGGGAGGTCTGTCCTCCCTCAGCCATATGAGCAAAAACCACCTGCAGGTTTATAGCCTTATTAAAAGAGGACGAGTCCAGATTATGGAAATCCATATTTTGTTTAAGTACCTGAGGGTCAGACAAACCCCAGGAGGCAAGGATCACATCAGTACCGCAAAAGTCGATGAACTTTGATACAACCAAAGGAAAAGGGTCCCCCTGGCCCAGACTTTCCTGGCTGCGCTGGGTGACCCTTGCAATATATTTATTTAGTTTTTTGTAAACTTGTGGCTTGACATTGGCAGTGAATGTTGCACCTGACTTCGCTTCAGCTGACAACTTTACAGCACCTATTTCAATAATTTCAAAGGGCAGATCCGGATGATTTTCACTAACTCCCGCCTTTCCGGGTACAGCACTGTTCCACTCCAGATCAAAAACTACGAAATTCACTATTTGCTCCCGAAGATATTACGGATCTTCTCCATAAATCCTTTGCGTTTCTCGTAATGCGTATCCGTCATGCTTTCCTCAAATTTGCTAAGCATCTCTTTTTGTTCAGCATCCAGATTGCGCGGGACTTCCAAAACAACACGGAATCTATGATCGCCGCGGCCATGACGGTTCAGATAAGGAATTCCTTTGCCGCGGATGGTAAAGACATCATTGGGTTGGGTTCCCTCTTTCAATTTATACGAAACTGCACCGTCAATTGTCGGCACTTCAATTTCAGAGCCCAGGGCTGCCTCAGCGTAGGTGATCGGCACTTCACAGAAAGTCATATTGCCTTCGCGTGTAAAAACAGGGTGTGGACGTATATATACCTGAATATAGAGATCACCATAGGGTCCGCCGTTGCGCCCCGGTTCTCCTTCACCCCGCAGTGTCAGCATCTCTCCTTCATTGATACCCGCCGGTACAGTCACGAGAAGCGTTTTGTCTTTCATCGTAGTACCGACACCTTTGCAAGTTTCACAAGGGTTTTCAATTATTTGACCACTGCCTTGACAACGTTGACAAGTGCGGCTGGTCAGCATATGTCCGAAGATAGTTTGCTGCTGAACCTGTTCCTGACCACTGCCATTACAGTTGGGACAGATTGAAGGTTCAGAGCCGTCAGCAGTACGCTTACCCTCGCATGTCGGACAGACATCATCTTTGCGGATTTTGATCTTACGTTCAACACCAAAGGCAGCTTCCATGAAATCAAGGTTCATGCGGTAACGCAGGTTGGCACCACGGGTTGGCCCTGAAGGGCGACGAGACTGAGTAAAACCTGACCCGAAGCCACCAAAGCCGAAACCGCCAAAGATACTGTTAAACAAATCTTCAAGATCAACGCCAAAACCGGCACCGCCGCCTTCAAAACCGCTGGTATCAACACCGGAATGGCCGTATTGGTCATAACGCTGACGTTTTTCCGCATCCGATAAAATCTCATAAGCTTCGTTAGCTTCCTGGAATTTCTCACTGGCCTTAGGGTCATCCTTATTTACATCAGGATGATACTTCTTGGCCAGCTTCCAGAAGGCCTTCTTGATTTCAGCAGAATCAGCATCTTTGTCGACGCCTAATACTTCGTAATAGTCTCTTTTTGCTGCCACTCTTTACTCCTATATTGTCTCTGCACGGCAAAGACAAGTTAAACGCTCGAAGAGCGATCAGCTTTCCCTGGTCGCTCCCGGCATTATCATATTATATATCTTGCAGTTTTATGCAAATTAACCTTCGTCACTACCGATATCTTTGAAATCAGCATCGTAAGTGCCTGGTTCGTTATCAGCTGCAGGACCGTCAGGCTGAGGTGGCTGTTGTTGCGCCGCCTGCTGGCTCATCTTTTCCGCAACTTTATATAGTACTTGATCCAAGGCGTCACTGTCGGCTTTCATGGCCTCATAATCATCACTGGCGTGACTTGCTTTCAACTTCTCCAAAGCTGCATTTACCGCTTCGCGATCTTCACCTTCATAGAGTTTTGATGTTTCTTCGTCCTCCAAAAGACGTTCAGTTGCACGAATCTTTGACTCTGCTTCGTTTTTCACATTAACCTTTTCGGCGCGTTCCTTATCAGCTTCAGCAAATTCTTCAGCTTCCTTGATAGCCCGTTCAATGTCCGAATCGCTCATATTGCTCGATGCAGTAATCGTAATATTTTGCTTACGCTTGGTTGTAAGGTCGATAGCTGCAACATTTACAATACCGTTGGCATCAATATCAAAGCTTACTTCAATCTGAGGTGTGCCGGCACGTGCCGGAGGAATACCGTCGAGGAAGAATCTGCCTAAAGTTCTGTTATCAGAAGCCATGGGGCGTTCACCCTGCAGTATATGGACTTCGACCTGTGTCTGGTTGTCGGCTGCAGTACTGAATACCTGTTTTTTGCTGGTCGGGATGGTGGTATTGCGCTCGATCATGCGGGTCATTACACCACCCAGGGTCTCCAATCCCAATGACAAAGGTGTGACGTCCAAGAGGACCATTTCATCGACATCACCGGAAAGGATACCGCCCTGGATAGCTGCACCTAAAGCAACACACTCGTCCGGATTAATCCCCTTGAAGGGCTCTTTATTAAAGAATCCTTTGACTGCTTCCTGAACAGCAGGTATGCGGGTTGAACCACCAACCAACAAGATTTTATCAATCTGGGCAGGCTCTAAACCGGCATCTTTCATTGCTGTGCGGACGGGCGTCATTGTTGCATCAACCAGATCTTTGGTCATATCTTCAAATTTAGCCCTGGTCAAATCTATGTCCAAATGTTTAGGTCCATCCTGGCCTGAAGAAATATAAGGCAGGCTGATATTGCTGGTCAACACACTGGAAAGCTCAATCTTGGCTTTTTCAGCAGCATCACGTAAACGCTGTACAGCAAACTTGTCTTTCGACAAATCGACGCCTTCATTATTTTTCATTTCTTGAATCATCCAATCAACGATGCGGTTGTCAAAATCATCTCCACCAAGTTTAGTGTTACCTGAAGTGGATTTTACATCAAATACACCGTCTCCCAGTTCCAAGATTGAAACGTCAAAGGTTCCGCCACCCAGATCATAAATCAGTATGGTCTGGTTATCTTCTTTTTCAAGCCCATAGGCCAATGAAGCTGCGGTAGGCTCGTTAATAATACGGTCTACCTGGAGTCCGGCAATACGACCGGCATCTTTGGTTGCCTGGCGCTGTGAGTCGGAGAAATATGCAGGCACCGTAACTACTGCCTGAGTCACAGTCTCACCCAGATAAGCCTCAGCATCAGCCTTCAGTTTCTGCAGTATCATAGCTGATACTTCGGGTGGCGTATAAGCTTTGCCATCGATAACATGCTTATTATTAGAACCCATTTCACGCTTGATTGATGTAATCGTGCGGTCAGGATTCCTTTGCGCCTGGTTCTTAGCCACTTGACCAACAAGGCGTTCACCTTCTTTAGTAAAAGCAACGACAGACGGTGTCGTACGTTGTCCTTCCGCGTTAGGAATAATAACCGGCTCGCCGCCTTCCATTACGGATACAACCGAATTGGTTGTGCCTAAGTCTATTCCGATAATTTTTGCCATATAAATGTCCTCTTTCTTCTCTTTTATTTAATTTTTGCGAACCGCTCAATCAGTTTGCTACCTTTACCATACTGTGGCGTATGACGCGGTCCCCGTGTTTATATCCTTTTTGAAATACTTCTACGATT
Source organism: Clostridiaceae bacterium (assembly GCA_012728535.1). Taxonomy (GTDB): domain Bacteria; phylum Bacillota; class Clostridia; order Saccharofermentanales; family DTU023; genus DTU032. Next base: position 9,569 of record JAAYEX010000137.1, read on the forward strand.
TCGTTTTCACCGGCATCCTCATCTACGACACTCATTACGGCCTGATGCAAGGTCGGGTCAAACTCTTCTCCCAATGCTTTTATTTCTTCCACACCCACTTTTTTAAGTGCGGTAATCAACTGTTTGTGTATCAGACTGATACCGGTAGAATCGGACTCTTTCAAGTCACAGCCGGCTACGCCTTCCATGTTGAGGGCGCTTTCAAAACTATCAAGCACAGGCAGTAGTTCACAAACAACTGCACAGCTGGCATCCTGTAACAGAAACTCAAGCTCATTTTTCGTGCGACGGCGATAGTTATCGTATTCAGCCGCAACACGCAAATAACGGTCTTCCCAGTCTGTTGTCTTATCTTCTTCAGACTCAGACAGGTCAGCAGCCATTGTTTCATTCAGTTTCGGACTGTCAGCTGCTTTGTTTTTTGCTTCAGCAGTCTTTTGTTCCAAATTCTCCGTCTCTTCTTCTGAATTGAAATCAGATTTTTCCTTCTACTTCTTAGCCTTGCTCATTCACTACTCCTTTTTCCCACTACAGTAATATTAACGCTCTCGTTCCAGTTCTTCAGAAGTCTCTGACAGAATTCTATTTATGAACTGTATTTGAGAAATTATTTCTCCATAACGCATGCGCTCGGGGCCGATCACCGCCAGCTGACCGGAAATCTTGCCAGAAAAGCGATACACCGTCGATATAAATGACATATCTTCCAGTCCCTGTAGAGCTATTTCCTGACCAATGCGCAGCATATAGGCATCTTTCTTTTGACCGACGGTTTCAGTTAATTGTTCATCAATAGATAATGCCGAATCCGACTCGTCGGTCTGCCTCTCTTCCGTTTGCCTGCTTTCTTCCTCTCTTTGAATATCACTCATGTAACCGGCAACGATTTTCGGCTTATTGATGGCGTGAAAAAAGCGCTGTGCCTTGTCGATATCCTGAAATTCCGGTTGTCCCAGCAAACGATGCAAACCATCTATATAAACGTCAAGATTATCCATTTGCTTAATACTGGTATATGTTTCGTAAGCAACCTGCTTCAGTAAAGTTTCCGGTATATCCGTATCTTCCGCAGCCGCAGTCACCATCACGAGTGTAATGTCGTTAAGTGCTTTGCCTTTTACTGCATGTTCTACAGCGTTGCCGATTCGATTCAGCTGGTCTGCATCCAGAAGCTCGGACACGCGAATCAGTCGGTCGTGAACAATCCCTGCCTGTATTACAACTACCACCAGGGCTGAACCGGGTTCAATCATTAATATCTTTAGCTGTTGAATGCTTGCAGAGCTATAATCCGGAGACAATGCTATAGAAACAAAGGCTGTCTGTTCCGAGAGAAAGTCTGCAGCCCTGATGATGAGATCTGAAGCCTCATCTATCCTTTGATCTAAATAATCACGAAACTCTGCCTGTTTCTTCAAGGGAACCAGGGGCAAATAAGAAAGATTGTTGACGTAGGCACGATAACCCTTATCTGAAGGAACTCTGCCGGCTGAAGTATGAGGTTTCTCCAAATAACCCTCTTCCTCCAGCCAGGACATAACGTTACGCACAGTAGCGGAGGAAAGGTTAAGGTTATATTTATCTACCAGATACTTGGAACCGACAGGCTCACAAATCTCTACATAACTATTAACAATAGCCTGCAGGATCATTCTTGCACGATCATCCATGAATCTTTCCTCCTTTTCATAAATTTAGCACTCTATGCCTTAGAGTGCTAAACATAATTTAACACTCACCTTACTGAGTGTCAACGCTTTAAATAAAACAAAAATGGCGCATTATGAATCAAATTTGAAGTCTTCTTCGCATTAATGCCGGATCACACAAATTCGCGAAAAACTATATTGCAAAAGTTCTCTCCCTCAGGCGTCAATCGCAGAGTTTCTCCATCAAAATCAAGCAAGGCTTTTTCCCTTAACTCTTCGATCTGCGATGCGAACAGCAGGCGATAATCTCTGCCATGGCGCTGCTGAAACTCCTTGGCATTCACGCCCAAGAGTAGTCGTAGGCCCAGCAACATACTTTCTCGCATTGCTTCTTCCTCAGAAATAATCTCCGTTATATTCGTCTTGGAGTAGGGACCATCCCCTTCAACTGACTTTTTCCACTGCAAAAGAGATGCCGGGTTGCTTCGACGGATACCGGCCAAATAGCTGCTGGCGGCAGGACCTGCAGCCAGATATGGCTGAGCTCGCCAGTAGACTGTATTATGACGTGACTGGAAAGAGTCTAAAGCGAAGTTGCTGATTTCATAGTGCTCAAAGCCTCTGTTTATTAGTACTTCTCGGATACGATGAAACATTTTCCTCTCAGTGAGGTCATCCGGAAAGCGCTCACAATCCGCCACCAGCATCTTTTCAAAACGGGAGTTTCTAGGCACATCCAGTGCATAAGTGGATATATGGGTCAGGGGTAGAGTATTGATAAATGCCAGAGTATCTTCTATATCCGACATCCCGGAGTCGGGCAAGCCGGTGATTAAGTCCAAAGAGATATTGCGAAATCCGGCTTTGTAGGCTAATGTAACCGCCTGACGGGCATCCTCCCTGCTGTGTCTTCGCCCCATTACATGCAGTAAATGATTCGAAGCGCTCTGCAAACCGATACTTAAGCGATTAAAGCCGATCGACAGCCAGTCAGCAGCAATCCGTTCAGACGTGATTTGTTCAGGATTTGCTTCCAGTGTAATTTCGGCATCCTGAGCTATACCAAAAAGATCCCGACATAGTTCGAGTTCCTCAGAGAGGAACTCGAATGCCAGCAAAGACGGTGTACCACCGCCATAATAGATTGTCTTCAATGGAAGTATACTGACGCCATTGACCTCGGCCTCGTCTTTTAGACGCTGCAATTCCATTTTAATAGTTTCATGCCATAGACGGAAGAGTTCGCTGTCAGCTGTGCTTATGCTGTAAAAATCGCAATAATAGCACTTGCTCTGACAAAAAGGCACATGTATGTAGAGCGAGCTTACTGTTCCTGACAGCGAATTCGGTGTTACCTGCTGTGGCATTGTATTCTTAATTAATGATGACACTCTGCATCGTGTCTGCTAATTGTTCTCTTTACTATCAGAAGTGTCGACATCAGCAAGCATTTCTTTTACGGAAACAGCCAGACCGGCTAAACCCTGAATCTCTGAAGGGATTATAATCTTGGTAGCACGTCCGTCAGCAACCTTGATGAATGTTTCCAGGCTTTTCAGTGCGATCAAAGAATCATCTGCCTGCACATCTTTAATCATCTGGAGTCCTTTGGCTGTAGCTGCCTGTAAATTCAAAATAGCCTGAGCTTCACCGTCAGATTCGCGGATTGCAGTTTCTTTCCTGGCATCAGCACGCAGGATAGCTGCCTCTTTGTCACCTTCCGCCACGCGGATAGCTGCTTCTTTCTGTCCTTCGGCTATCAAAATGCTCTCGCGCTTCTCACGTTCAGCCTTCATCTGCCGTTCCATAGCAGTCTGAATATCCTGAGGTGGAAGAATATTTTTTAATTCGACACGATTCACTTTAATTCCCCATGGGTCGGTAGCTTCGTCCAATGTAACGCGCATACGCGTATTGATAACATCACGGGAAGTAAGAGTTTCGTCCAGCTCCAGGTCACCGATAATATTACGTAATGTGGTAGCTGTTAGATTTTCTATAGCCATAATCGGATTCTCAATACCGTAGCTATACAGCACAGGGTCTACGATTTGGAAAAAGATGACTGTATCAATTTGCATTGTAACGTTATCTTTTGTAATAACAGGCTGAGGTGGGAAATCTGCTACTCGTTCTTTTAGTGAAATCCGGCGGGCAATGCGGTCAACAAAAGGTAGCTTCATATGAATTCCCGATTGCCAGGTGGTCTTATAGGTGCCCAGACGCTCGATTACATAAACATTAGCCTGTGGTACAACACGAACATTTTTGATCAGAATCAGGAAAATAAAAAGTATAACTGCCATCAGTGCAATCATTTCCCAGACACCTGCTACTCCGATTTGGAGGACTGTGTAGATTAAGCTCATAGTTAACTCCTTCATTTCTGTTGGGATACCTGCTTAGAATTATATCCTCATGTAAATTTTCATATACTATATTATTCAGTGTATACGCTGTTTCTTTTTCTCGACAATACCTTTATTACGGAGTTTCCGCTGTGTCTTCCACAACATCAGCCTCCGGGCCTTGCTCATCTTCTCTACTTAGTGCTTCCCTCTGTTGCTGACTTCTTCTCTGGTGACGTTTTACCACGGCCTTAACTCCTCTGATCGTCAAGATGAGAACTTCAGCACCGGGTTCGATGACATCCTCCTCATCTTCAGAGCGGGCGCTCCAGATTTGATTATCTACACGAATCATGCCACGGCCGATTTCGGTATCAATGGTTTCAGTCACAACACCGACTTTGCCGATGATTCGGTCAGCATTGGTCGCTACCGTTTTGCCGCCATTTTTCATATATCTCGGCCTGATCACAAAAATAAATATAAACAGCCCGATTACAGATGTCGAAAAGAAAACTACCAGTTGTAAGGCAAGAGATGCCCCAAACAAACTCACAATTACAGTAATTATTGCTGCAATAATGAACCAGATCGAAACGAGATTGAGGGTACTGATTTCTATAACACTTGCCAAAACAGCAATCAGAAGCCAAAAAACCCAGTCGCTGATGCCGAGTATAGTCACGTTTAGTAAAAATGTTAGCATGTTTGTTCTCCTCGTTACTCTTTATGGGCGAGCATTTATTGATCAAAAATATAATCGATCGGTCCGCGTCTTGTCAGTTGAACCAGTATGAAAGCAGTATTATTGATCCGCTTAGTCAGTCGGTCTTCTTCTGTTTTCTTCTCAGATTCCTGAGTTACTGTCCCGGTCGCTGTAGTAGCACCGCTATCATGATCTTCTATTGCGGGCAAATCAACAAAGCTTTCTTCTTCAACTGTGCGGAAGAATTCCTCCAAATAGTCCGTCTTGTCAAACAAGCTCCCTGAGATCATGCCGTTCGTAGGTGCAAAACGTGGGCTGGTGTTCTCCTTGCCCAGATCACTCTCAGCTACATTGTAGTCACCTGACTCCATGAAGACAACCGGTATGCCGGCCCGGTCAAAGGGTGTGTGATCAGACTCAATTACTGTCCATTCCCTGTAAAGACCCAATTGTTTCGCACTCACTCCGGTTGGAGTGTAGGGCATGTAATAATCCGTCTGATTGGTATAAACAGCGTAATTATTCTGAGTGTTAAGAACATAGTCAAAGAAAATATCTGTAACCTGATATAATTTTCGGCGCATTTCATAATTCTTCTCAGAACCGGGTCTAACGGAGTTTTGTCCGGCATGGGCATAAATCTTATCGCCGGCATAGATGGGGCCAATATTAATCATGGCGTCAAGTCGTCCCAGCTCATTGTCTGACAGAGATCTCAGAAAGGCCTGTGCTCCCTCCTGTTGATTTGTTCCTGCGCCAAAAAACACAAAGCGAATATCATAACCGGGTTTTTCCACCAACATTTGCCTTGCCGCCGTCAAAACTGCAGCTACTCCGGATGCATTATTATGTATCCCATCTGCTGTATTACGCAGTACGTTTCCATTTTCGTCAGCCTCAAGAGTGAAATCAGGTGTGTCGTAATGGGCACCGATTATTAAAAGCCTGTCATCAACTCTAGCCGGAGCCTTGTCTGATCGATCTTGTTCAAACTGAGGTGAATAGCTAAAACCTGACCCGCTCAAAGCAACAATGACATTCTGCGATTTTTGCGATTTACCGTTCTTAAAAAAAGTGAAACTTTGTATCTCCGGCGAATAGCCCATTAGTTCAAGCTGATCATATATATATTGGGCTGCTCCTGCTTCCTGGTCAGATCCGGGTATGCGCCGGGGATACTCCTGTGCCAATGTCTCAGCAAATACCCTCCCGGATTTTCCATAATCGGCAACTCGAGTTTTGGCTTCCGGCTCTTCGGAATCACAGGCAAGCAAGGGTAGCAACACAAGAATAACAGCGAAAATAACGCATGAAAAACGAATTATGGATCCGCTTTTATATGATGATGATAATTTATAGAATGACACCAGGTCTTATTACTCCTTAGAATCCAAGATTTCGCTCTAATTTTAGCATATAATCATTATTGCTTCTTAAATGAAAAGACCCTATCATTGTCTTATAAGCCGTGAAAGGATGCTGTAATGGCGGTGACATCTAGCTTTCATAAGCATAAGAAAATCTCATACTTAGCTAAGATCTGCCTTATCCTTCTGGTTTTTATCAGCATCTTCAGCATCTTGGCAGGCCTTCTGTTTTCGGGTACGCAAACAGTCGCAGCAGCAAATGGAGACGATGAAAGCATGGCAGCGACCTTTGCACCATCCTTCGATTTGCCTGCTGGTCTGGCCTTCAACACTCCCGATCGTCCCCTCCTTTATAGCCGCAATGCAGATGTTCCTCTAGAAATTTCTGCTGCTTCACGTTTAATGGCCCTGCTGATCAGTGCAGACAAAATCAGTCCGGATGAAATGATCGGCATTTCCGATCAGGTGGAAGCCCTTGCTTCACTCGAGTCCAGTTTAAACTTTGATTTGGAACGCGGCATGACTTTGCCTTTTCGTTACCTTGCTCTGAGAATGGTATTGCAAAACTCTGACGCTGCTGCACTGGCAATTGCTGAACACCTCTATGCCGGCGAAGAGGGATTTCTGAAGGCGATGCAGCAAAGAGCGTCTGAGCTTGGCATGACCAATACAGAATTTCACAGCTTATTGGTTTCACAGACGGAGCGCATAAATCCGGCACCTGCTTTTTTCACAAACTCTGAAACAGACTGGGGAAAGCTCGTCTTCGAAAAGGATGAACATCAGAAATATCAGCCGATGATTGATGGTCAGGCTGTGTCTGAAATTATCCCTGAGTATCGGGAAATGAAAATACTGACTGCAACTAGTAGTCTCAGTGATCTTGCACGCTTAGCTCAGGCCTTACACTCCAGCAGGTCAGCGATTGAATATCTACGCGTCACTGAACAGTTGGTTTCCGTGCGTGTAGATAATAGTGACAGGGTAATAGCGGTACGCTCCAACATTTCGCGCCTGTTTACACTTTCAGAAGGTAATGTCGATGCAGCTTATCATCTTCGCTCTGATCGCTTCTCACTAACCTTGAGTTACGGTGAGACAACAGACGAAATACCTGTTACAACTTTGCTGCTCTCAGCCAACCAAGGCTCAATGATAGATGAGACTTTGAAACTCTACGAAAGAATCAACCAGCATTATCAGCGGACAGCCTTAACGGAAGCAGGCGTGACCGTTCCCGGTCACAGTGAGAAAACCGAAAGCGGAGAGACTTTCGGTCTGCAGTATCTGGATACGATTTACTATGTTCATCCAAAAGATAATTTTTACTTGAAGGATGATGTTCTCTATGTCGGCAACGCCCCCTACATCTTGCCGATTCAAAAAGGCAGTATGACCGGACAGATTATCTTCGAGATGCTCGATGGCACCAGAATTCCTGTGCGTGTCGGACCTGACCGCGATATTATTTCCTCCAATACGATTCTGGCCAGATTGGTAAGTCAGCTTTATAACAACGAAAATCTTGGACAAATGATCCTCGGACTGGCTGCATTAATCTGCCTTATTCTTGCACTTCTCTTAATCAGAGAAATAATCAGACTAATTTACTGGCGCCGGATGAGACGACTGGAACGCGCAGGAAATCCAAAGAAATAATTACTTTCTTTTACGTATCCAGGGCTTAATTCTTTCATAAAAAAACAGTTCATAGTTTAAAAGTACTTGCCGGTAGATAATCAGCACAAGTTGAAATAAGGCGATAACTATCAACCAAATCAGCCATGTTTCCATACTTAATCGTTTCATGATAAAAGTATCCAGGCCGCTAATTTTAATTACTGCAAGTAGCAAAAGACTCATAACCATGTGTGTCAGTAGATATTGTAGAAGCTTAGGAAGTCCGCGGTGGTGTAAATGGAGTATCAGAAGCGATAATGGTGCTGCAAAAACAGCAAAGACTGTCGCATGGATCAGTCCGGGATAAGTCAGACTCAAAACACCAATACCCAAAGCCACTAAAACAGCGCCGGATATATTCATTTCAAAAAAAGCTGTTGCAACCACCAGTGAGGTCAGGAGGAGCAAAAAAAGGCGCCCTGTTGGCAGGGCACCCGAGAGAATGACGAAGATCCAACCCAGTGCTATTAATATTCCACTTATTGCAATTGTATATGCAGATCTTGAAGGTTTTTTATCGGGGTGCATGGTTCTTTACCAAAATAAGATCCCATAGTTATTTAACAACAAAGACATAGGTCTCCACCCATCTGTTCGCAGCAGGCATCTGCACAGCAAAGACAGGCCATCTGTGAACAACATCCATCACCTGCCGAACGATAATAGGGCGACTGGTTTTGCTGTTGCTGCTGCTGACCATAAGGGCTGCCATAAGAGCCATAGTTGCCGTAAGGACTTTGATAGGGTGGTCTTTGGTAGGGTCCTTGTTGCTGGCCTCCCTTGGTTAACTGGTCGTAGGCGTTGTTGACTTCTTTCATCTTTTCTTCAGCCAGTTCCTTCATCGTCGGGTCTTGATATTTATCCGGATGATATTTCTTTGTTTGCTCAAGATAAGCATCACGGATTTCTTTTTCCGTGGCCCCGCGTCTAACGCCTAAAACATCATATGGGTCTTTTGCCATTTTGTAATATTCTCCCAATCAAGATTTGAATAGTTTATATTCGGGGCAGCTCAATTCCTGCCAAAACGCGTTCCCGTGTCCGTACCAAACCAATGGTGGCGATATTGCCTATAATTGAGCCATCACGCAGGTAAGGCAAAAGAGCAAGTAAACGGTCAACTTCTTCTTCACATCCTCTGAGGGTCTCCTCGGCAAAAATCCGGCTGTCAAGCTCTGAGAATTTGAGTAACGGATTCCACTGCTTATTATGAAGATCGTCTTCGCGGTCGTCAAATGCATCTATCAGATAAACCCATTTACCCAAAGCAAAGCCAACATCAGGCATTACTCTGATTAGTAGTTCACGATCCGGATGATCCAGAATTTTGCCTCCTTCAGAAAAAACTTCTGCCAGAAGCCGTCCGAAAACATCAGCTGCAGCGGTGTCGTAGTCGCCTTTTTCCAATTCACTGAGCTCAAGCAGGCAAGCTTCAATTTTCGCAGATAACTCCGGATAAAGAAGTCCGGCTTTTTTGCCCGATCTTCTAAACAAAAGGCTCTGAAGACGCCCTTTAACAGGCTTTTCATCCCGTACATTATCAAGCGCGGAAAAGTAAGCCAGGATAATGCTGGCATCGGCAGCAAAATCAAGTGCCGGATGGTTTTTGCTGATCGCTTTTTTTGTAATGGGATTTAAAACGCAGCCTTCCGTTACGATCTCACTGTCTTCCCGGGACAGAGAAAGCAGAAGTGTTGCCAAAAAAGTCATGTCGTAAGTGACGATACTGCGTTGCAGATTGCCGTATCGTTTCTTGATGGTTTTACATAAGCCACAGTAAATGGAACGATACCGTGAAAAATCACGCATCAATAATAATTCTTTTTCCGGTCGGACGTAACCAAACATAAATGATCCTGCAAAGACTTAAGCATGTATTAGTCAGCTTATTCATTGCATGGTATCATGAACAAGCTCAAATAACTAACACTGAAATAGACAAGGAAGTGAACTTATATGACAAAAAAAGAAGAGAACTGGGCCTTTTTTGCTTCCGAGGATCGCATCACACCTGCGGACGATGTCAAGACCGATAACGAACTGTCACATTTTATCATCGATGCAATCGATGAGGACATGGCAGAAGGCGGCCGTACTGCCGGTATGACCTTGCATACCCGTTTCCCGCCTGAACCAAATGGCTTGCTTCATATCGGACATGCTAAAGCTTTGGTGATTAACTTTGGACTGGCAGAACAGTACAGCGGTTTATGTAACCTCCGCATGGACGACACCAATCCGGCTAAAGAGGATGAAGCTTACGTCAGAGCCATCAAAAATGATATCCATTGGCTGGGTTATGACTGGGAAGACCGTTTTTTCCCTGCTTCAGACTACTTTGAGCAAATGTATCTCTATGCTGAAGAGCTGATCGAGAAGGATTTGGCCTTTGTCTGCGAACAAACCGCTGAAGAAATGCGCAAGGCGCGAGGCACACTGACCGAACCGGGTCAGGAAAGTCCCTGGCGGCATCGCCCCAAGGAAGAGAGTTTAGAGCTTTTCCGCCGCATGCGGGCCGGAGAATTCCCTGACGGTGCGATGACCTTGCGTGCGAAAATTGATATGAGCTCAGGTAACATGAATATGCGTGATCCTGTTGTGTACCGTATCAGTCATATGGAACATCACCGCACAGGCAATGAGTGGTGCATCTATCCGATGTATGACTTCGCCCACCCGCTCAGCGATGCTCTTGAAAACATTACGCACTCTCTCTGTTCTCTTGAATTTGAGGACCATCGCCCGCTTTATGATTGGTTTATCAACAACACTTCCGTTCCCTCTAAACCGCGGCAGATTGAGTTTGCCCGCTTAAACCTGACCAACACAGTCATGAGCAAGCGCAAGCTGCGTCATTTAATTGAAAATGACGTGGTTGACGACTGGGATGATCCCAGACTGCCCACGCTTATAGGTCTGCGCCGACGTGGATATACACCACGTTCCATCAGGGATTTTTGCGAGCGCATAGGTGTTTCTAAGGTTGACAGCACTGTGGACATGGCCTTCCTCGAACATTGTCTGCGCGAAGACTTGAACGAAAGAGCTCCGCGTGCCATGGCAGTTTTAGATCCGATTCCCCTGACAATCACCAATTATCCTGAAGGGAAATCAGAAACCCTGCTAATGGATAATCTGCCTAGGAACCCCGATGCCGGACAACACGAGATCAGCTTCTCCCGCCGGCTCTGGATCGAACGCGACGACTTCATGGAGGATCCTCCGAAAAAATACTTCCGTCTTTTCCCCGGCAACCACGTAAGACTGGCCAATGCCTACATTGTTGAATGCACCGGTTTTAGAAAAGACGAGAATGGAAAGGTCATAGAAGTCCTGGCCGAATATAACCCGGACACCAAAGGCGGCACAGCACCCGAAGGCCAGAAGGTTCGCGGAACTATCCACTGGCTGGATCAGGCTACTGCAATAGATGCTGAGATTCGTCTTTACAATAATCTCTTCACAGTGGAAGAACCGGAAAAAGAATCAGATAATTATATAGAACTGGTCAACCCGGATTCGCTGGAAGTTCAGCAGGCCAAGGTTGAACCATCACTCGCACAGGAGGCCTCTCCCATCGGTTATCAGTTCATGCGCAACGGTTACTTTATTCATGAT
>JAAYEX010000138.1 GCA_012728535.1 Clostridiaceae bacterium
ATGTTGAAGCTCCTGATTATGAACAGGATCAACCGAAGCTTCCAAAAGCAGAGCAGAAGCATGCAATTGACAGTATCGTAACTTCAGCAGAAAGTTCCGGTCAGGATAAACTGAAAGAGTTTATGCTCTACGGGATAACAGGCAGCGGCAAGACAGAGGTGTATTTGCAAGCAGCTCAGCAGATACTCGAACAAGGTAAGGAGATACTGATTCTGGTCCCTGAGATTTCTCTGACTCCTTTGATGACCAGACGGCTTCTAAGCCGCTTTGGTGAAAACTTGGCTATCCTGCATAGCCGGCTGTCTCCTTATGAACGTTACCAGGCCTGGAAAAAGATAATAAGTAAGCAAGTGCAGATAGTTGTTGGGGCGAGATCTGCAGTTTTTGCCCCTCTGGAAAATATAGGACTGATCGTGGTGGATGAGGAACAGGAAGCCAGCTACAAAGCAGAAACCAAACCACGTTATCATGCAGCGGAAATTGCGCGTATGCGCGCCCTGCTGCAAAATGCTGTTCTTGTTCTGGGTTCAGCAACTCCTTCCGTAAGTAGTTTTTACAGGTCTCAGAGTGGAAAATCCCAACTGTTGACACTTCCGAAACGCATTGGAAGTCACGGTGTTGCCAAAGTGCAGATAGTTGATATGCGCCGTCAGATGATGCGCGGACGCAAGGGTTTGTTAAGTGATGTTCTGGAAGATGAACTGTACAAAACTCTGAACAAAAAGCAACAGGCAATGTTGCTGTTAAACCGTCGAGGATTTTCTCGTACAATAGTATGTCACAAATGTGGCTGGCAAATGCGGTGTAATCATTGCGATGTTGCCCTGACAGCTCATAAGCGTTCCTGGAACGGTGCAGGGGACAGGCTACGAATGGTCTGCCATTATTGTGACCGGATCAGACCTGTTCCTGATGTTTGTCCTGAATGTGGCAGCGAGCATGTCGGTGGTGTTGGTATGGGTACACAACAGGCTGAAAAAGCTTTGCAGGATACTTTTCCTGAGGCTCGCATTTTAAGGATGGATCAGGATACGACCAGGTCCCGTAACTCTCACGATGACATACTTTCAGCTTTTGCTCGACATGAGGCCGATATTCTGTTGGGTACGCAAATGATTGCTAAAGGCCACGACTTTCACAATGTGACACTCTCCGCTGTTTTATCTGCTGACCAGATGCTTGGTACAGGTGATTTTCGTGATGCGGAGTCTGCTTTTCAGTTAATGGCACAAATGGCCGGACGCTCAGGGCGGGGGCAAGAAGAGGGAAAGGTTATTTTTCAGACTTTGCAGCCTGAGCACTTTGTAATTCGCACAACAGCTGCCCAGGATTACATGACCTTTTATCGTGAAGAGATCAGTTTCAGAGAAAGAATGCAGTATCCTCCTTTTGGACATCTGGCAGTATTTTTCATTCGAGGCTTTTCAGTAGAGGAAACAGCTGAAGGAGCGAAAATGTTACATGCAAATGCTGCCGCCTTAATCCGGCAGTATGGAGGTAGTTTTATAAACACGGAACTTTCCGCTGCTGCGCCTGCTCCGATTAACAAGCTTCGCGACAGATACCGTTTTCGGATTATCGCAAGAGATCCTTCAGTAGAGGTTTTGACGCGTCTCTTGCAAATCACCCTGGATAACACTAAACTTCCGGAGCAAGTGTTTGTAAGTGTTGACATTGATCCATGGTCGATGTTGTAAGCCTGGTAACCGGCTTGATTTCCCGGCTGTGATAGAATATTCATCAAAGGAGTTAGTGATATGGCATTGAGAAAAGTACTTCTCGAAGGCGATGATACCTTGAGAAAAAAGAGTCGCGAGGTCAAGGATTTTGACCTGCGTACGCAAGAATTAATTGATGATATGTTTGATACGATGCGTGAAGAAGACGGACTTGGATTAGCCGCACCTCAGGTAGGTGTTTTAAAGCGCATTTTTGTTATGGAAGCTGTGGAAGAAAACGAGGCCACTGCCTTTATTAATCCTGTTCTGATTGATGAAAAAGGTGAGCAAATCGGTGCTGAGGGATGTCTGTCTTTGCCCGGTTTATACGGTGTTGTCAGCAGACCTGAGGAAGTCAGGGTCAGAGCACAAGACATCAGTGGTGAAGAGTTTGAAAGGACTTACAGCGGCTTGGAAGCCCGTTGTGTTTGTCATGAAATAGATCACCTTTATGGCATCCTATACAGAGATAAGGCTACCGGCGGCTTACATAAGTTGGACGAGGAAGAAGAAGAAAGCCCGACCGGGGACTTATCAAGAGAAGAGGAAACTTCAATAAAGGCAGCTGATGCAAGTGTTTAAATTGGTATTTTTCGGATCGAGCGATTTGTCTGTTGCTGTTCTTGACGAACTGGAGCAACTTGAGCTGCTTCCCGTGGCGATTGTAACACAGCCGGATCGGCCTCAGGGACGCCGTGCTGAACTGGTTGCCACCCCTGTGAAGGACTGGGCACAGGCACGTAAGATCAGAGTAATTGATTATCAGGCTGAAAATGCAGAACAGTTTTATCAGGATCTGTCTGCATTAAAGGCTGATGTTTTTCTAACTGCTGCCTATGGCGAATATCTTCCGAAAAAAGTACTTGATCTTCCCAAGAAAGGGCCACTGAACGTTCATCCCTCATTATTGCCTAAGTATCGTGGTGCATCTCCGGTACAGACTGCGATAATTGAAGGGGAAACTCTTAGCGGTGTTAGCCTGATGCTCATGGATGAAAAGATGGACAGCGGTCCGGTTCTGGCCCAAAGAGAGGTTATGATTCCTGAGAACATTACGTCAGGTGAAATGATGGAAGTCATGTCCGACGAAAGCCGATATCTGTTGCGTACCGCTTTGCCGCAGTATTTGGCAGGAGAATTACAGGCAAAGGCTCAGGACGGAAGTCAGGCCACATATAGCCGCACATTTACACGCGAAGACGGCAGAGTTGATTTTTCAAAATCAGCTCAGGAGATACATAATCAGATCCGCGGGCTTACTCCCTGGCCTGGAGCTTTTTCCTATTTGAACGGGCGCAGGGTAAAGCTTCACAGCAGTGTGCTTACAGACGTGAGGCCTGAATGTGAAAATCTTCCTCCGGGTTCTATTTTTTGCCGGGACGGAGGCTTCTATATAGTTTGTGGTGAAGGCGTTCTGGAATTACTGGAGATTCAGTTCGCTTCAAAAGCTCAGATCAGCTGTTCTTCGTGTGCTCACAATTATAGAGATGGATATCGCTTTGAAAGTTTTCCTGAAGCTGAAGACTAAGTGATTGGAAGAAAGGATTAATTATGCCGGTCTATTTAGCAGTTAGCATAGATTCGTTATTAGGCGGATATTACAGTTCCTATATCCTCCTGGTAGTACCGTTTATTATACTGAGTTTTATCGCACAGGCTTTAGTAAAGTCTACTTTTAATAAATATTCCCAGGTCAGATCACAGTCTGCTTACCGTGGGGTTGAAGCAGCCAGGCGTTTATTGAATGAACAGGGATTGCAACATGTAATGATTGAAAGGGTGGCAGGAGAACTGTCGGATCATTATAGTCCCCGTGAAGAGGTGCTTCGTCTGTCTCAGTCCACATTTGATTCTCAGTCGATTGCTGCTATTGGAGTAGCAGCACATGAAGTAGGTCATGCGGTACAGCATAAAGAGCATTACGCACCGAATGCTATTCGCTCCGCTTTAGTTGGCCCTGCCAATATTGGCTCCCGCCTGGGTCCTTATCTGGCACTCATCGGCTTGTTCCTTCAATCAGACACCGGCAGAGTTTTGTCTATGGCGGGGATCATCTTATTTTCTGCAGCAGTTTTGTTTTATTTGGTAACTTTACCTGTTGAATTTAATGCCAGTAAAAGAGCACTCCTTCTTATGGAGAATTCAGGTATTTTGTCTTCCGAAGAGATTATAGGCACACGCAAGGTTTTGCAAGCTGCATCCTTAACCTATGTTGCATCGGCGCTTACGGCCTTTATGTCACTCCTGCGCTTTATTCTCTTATCTCGCCGCCGAGAATCGTAAAAGCAGATGGCTAATCAAATCGAAAAAGCAGATCCCGCGCGTCTGGCAGCTTGCCGGGTATTACGTGACGTTTTAAATGAAGGTGGCTTTTCCAATGACAGTGCCGCCATACATCTGAGCAGCCCGGATTTACTTCCGAGAGACCGGGCTTTTGCATCCGCTTTGATTTATGGGACTTTGGCCCGTATTCCACTAATTGATGCATGGTTGGAGAGATTATCGGCACGACCCTTTGAAAAGCTTGATCCCTGGATGCAAAATGTTCTTAGGTTAGGTGCCTGGCAACTGCATTTCTCTTATGCTGTCCCTGCTCATACAGCTGTCGACGAAAGTGTGAAACTGATCCGTTTCCTAAGTGGTGACAGAGCTACTGCATACGTTAACGGCATTTTACGGAGTTTGTCACGCGAATTGCCTGCTATACCGGCAAAAAAACTTCTGGCTTATGAACTCGGTCTCAGTACAGAGTTATATGGCTTGTTCCGTCATTGGTACGGTGATGATATGGCGAGGAAGATAGCTTTAGCAGCTCTCGAATCGCCATCTATGCAGACTGTTCGCCTGGATCTTCGCAGACAGGCTGAAGTGGATGAGTGGTTAACTTCAAATGAGGCTGTTGAGTTGGAAGCGCAGAAGGCTCCCTGGCCGGAAGAAGCGATGAGTATCAATCTGGCAGGGAAGGCACTTAATGAGCTTTCTGCTTATAAAGAAGGGCTTTTCACTGCACAGAGTTCTTCGGCAATGCTTTCAGGTTCTCTATTACCTGAAGAATTATTGCAAAGGGATAATCTTCGGGTGATCGACCTTTGTTCTGCTCCCGGAGGTAAGATAGGCCATCTTGCGGAACGCTTAAATCCTGAAGCTAAGCTGATTGCCTGTGATATTTCACCGGAACGACTTGAATTAGTCCGCTGATTTATGAAAAGCCGTAATCACAATAATGTTGAGTATAGAGTACTTGATGCCAGCAAAGCTCTTCCTTTTGAAAACATTTTCGATCTTGTGCTTTGTGATGTTCCCTGCAGCGGTTTAGGTCTTTTAGCCCGCAGACCGGAAATCAGGTTGCGTGCCGGCTATGAAGCTATCGAACGTCTAAAACCACTGCAAGAGGCGATACTGCAGGAAGCATCTTGTCTGGTAGCTCCCGGCGGTTGGCTATATTACACAACCTGCACCATCAATCCTGATGAAAACAGCGGCCAGATCAAGAAGTTTCTTGAATCTGACAGAGGCAAAGAGTTCAGCCTGGACAACCTACGGCTTGAGCTACCGGATGCTTTAATGCAAACTTATGATATTTCTGCTGAGCGCAATGACCTTAATGGTGATGTTAGCTTGTTTGCACACCGCGACGGTTCAGACGGATTTTATCTTGCACGGATGAGACGAAGTAGAATAGAGGGTAAGTAGCTTGAAGGAATTTGCAAACGCTGTGAAAGATTATAAATATGACTTTTTCTATGACTTTTCATCTTCTGATCTAAAAAAGTTATCCGATGAATTGGCTTTGGCTCCCTTTCGGGGCAGACAGATGTTGCAGTGGCAGCAAAAAGGCGTCAGTGACTTTTCCGAGATGACAAATCTATCTTTGGATTTGCGTAAGCAACTGACCGATACTTTTAAGAGGTGCGGTTTGGCTGTTGTGCAGGAGCTTCATTCGCAAAGCGGTGACAGCATCAAATATCTTTATGAACTACATGACAGACAAAGGATTGAAGCAGTTTTAATGCGTTATCGTTTCGGTCTTTCCTGCTGTATTTCATCGGAAGCCGGTTGCCTCATGGGCTGTGCTTTCTGTGCTTCCAGTGTTGCAGGTTACGGCCGTAAGCTTACAAGTGGTGAAATGTTCGCCCAAGTTGCACAATCGGCCCGTTTAGCGAATCAGCGTATTCGCAATGTCACAGTAATGGGTACCGGAGAACCGCTGAATAACCTTGATGCGCTGATTGATTTCCTTAAACGTCTGCATGATCCTGAATTCGGCATGGGCATGAGCTACCGCAACATGACAGTGTCAACTTGCGGATTAATTGACAAAATGCTAGTATTAGCCGCAGAAGTCTTGCCAATCACTTTGTCAATTTCGCTGCATGCACCAAATCAGGAATTGCGTGAGCAATTGATGCCGATTGCCAGGCTTTATCATTTTGATGACCTGTTAGCTGCTGCGCAAGAGTGGACGTTGCGAACCGGAAGGCGCGTGACTTATGAATATGCCTTGTTCAAGGATGTAAATGACAGACGAGAGCAGGCAGAAGAACTTGCAAGTAAATTGAGAGGCTGTAACTGTCACGTTAACCTTATACCGGCAAACCCTGTGCCGGGCTTGAACTTTGAACCTAGTTCGAAAGCGAATGTGAACGGTTTTCAGGAAGAATTGAGCAGACATGGAATCAATGCAACTCTCAGGCGCTCGTTGGGACTTGATGTCAATGCAGCATGTGGACAATTAAGACGACAGGATCCGGATGATAAAGCTAAAGGTTGATAGGAATAGCGAGGTAGACCAGCATGCAATACGCTGCACAAACTAATAAGGGTTTAGTGCGAGACCGGAATGAAGATAACTATGTTGTGCTCCTGGAAGAAGGGAAGCCCGGTATCTTTGTCATCGCAGACGGTTTGGGCGGCCACAGCAGTGGTGAGCTTGCGAGCAGAATAGCCTGCACATATGCCAGCGAATATCTTGAAAAAGAGCTGCCGCAAATGAATGAACCGGCTGAAATCAAGCATATTTTGGTTGAAGCTATTCAAAAGACGAATATTCATGTCTATATGAAATCTCTGGAGAAAGAAGAAAATAACAGAATGGGAACAACCTTGACAGTAGGGGTTCTCTATCCTGAAAGTTTCTATTTTGTGCATATTGGGGATACAAGAGTTTATCGTTTACGTGACGATGATTTTGAGCAAATTACTCAGGATCATACCTATGTTGGCGAGATGGTGGCAAGTGGTAATCTGTCTGAGGATGAGATGCGAGTTCATCCCCGTCGTCATGTTTTAACTCAGGCCATAGGCTTCCCGGAATTTCTGGATGTAAACTACGTACATCTGGACCGTGCGCACGGTGATCGTTTCCTGATGTCAAGTGATGGTTTACACGGAGTTCTGGAAGAAGATGTCATAGCTTCTTCATTGGCCAGTGCACTTAGTCCGGAAGAAGTTTGCTCACAAATGATTGAAAAATCTCTGGAAGCAGGAGCTCCGGATAATATTACAGTTATCACAATTTTTGTGTGATCAGGAGGAATACATGAATTCTGCCCAGCAATTTTCAGCGGGTACGGTCATTGGAGACCGCTACCGCATAATCAAGCCAATTGGGCAAGGTGGCATGGCGTCGGTCTTTTTAGCTGAAGACTTGACAAATGGCGAAGGTGTAGCCTTAAAAGTCATGCGTGACGAATTAACCAATGACCCGGAATTTGTCCGTCGATTCGCTACAGAAGCGCGCGCTGCTGCAAGTTTGGATCATCCCAACATTGTAAAAGTTCTAGACTATGGTCAGGACGGGGATGTTCGTTATATTGTTCAGGAATATGTTCAGGGTGAAACTTTGAAAGACATGATTCGCCGTGAAGGTGCATTGGATTTCAGATTGGCAACTCCCTTAATGATTCAAATAGGATTAGCTCTGGAACATGCTCATCAGCGGGAAGTTATTCATCGTGATATGAAGCCCCAGAATATTCTTATAACTGATGATATGGTCGCAAAAGTCACTGATTTTGGAATTGCAAGAGCATCAAGCATGAACACGATTACATTGACCGGCGGTGTCGTGATGGGTTCGGTTCATTATTTTTCACCGGAACAGGCCCGCGGTGGTGAAGTGACAACACGCTCAGACTTG
>JAAYEX010000139.1 GCA_012728535.1 Clostridiaceae bacterium
AATCCGACAATCAACCAACGTTCATCAGCCATATAACTCACTCATTTTTTACTAATAACAGCTTAACGGAAGTCTTAAAATTATTCTAATATAAAAGGGACAGAGCAGTGGTAGCGTTCAGATACGCGGACTCGCACATCAAGATCAATCTTGGCTCCGGCTTCCTGTAATGCCTCAGATACAGTTTCCAAAGCTAATTCAGGCAGATTGTTTTCCTGACTGAGATGAGATAAGGCCAGAGCTTCGACGCCGTTTTCTAATAAATAACATGCAACCTGACCCGCTTCAAAGTTTGACAAATGGCCCGAACGGCTATCAATCCGAACTTTTAACGGATAAGGATAATCCCCGTTCCAAAGCATGTCATCGTCATAATTTGATTCCAGGTAAACTGCTTTGCAGCCTTTCAGACCCTCACGGGCGTATTGATCAAATTCACCGGTATCTGTCATAACACCGACGTCGCCGTATCTTGAGCTTATGCGAAAACCGACGGGATCAACAGCATCGTGTGATGTGGGGAAAGCGAGGATCTCAGTATCACGAACTGTAAAAGGATTGCCGGGTACAATCAGATGTACCAGATCATAATCAATCTTGCCCAGCAGGGCTTCTGCTTTGTTAAAGGTGGACAAAGTTGTATAAAGAGGAATCTTATGGCGACGCATCACAACTCCGACACCGGAGACATGGTCTATGTGTTCATGAGTCAGCAAAATGGCATCAATCTGATTGGGATCTTCATCGAATTCCTCCAAAGCCATAGCAAAACGCTTGCCATTCAGCCCCAGATCAACGATCAGACGTGCAGATTCCGTGCGTATAAAGGTAGAGTTGCCGCTACTGCCGGAACGCAAGGAGACACTGAAGCAGCTCATGCGTTATTATTCTCCACGACCTTGATTTTGGCGCCTATATTGCGCATTTTCTCGATGAAAAATTCATAACCGCGTTCAATTTTCTCGACTTCTTCCACGACGGAAGTACCTTCCGCAGCCAGGGCTGCCATGACCATGGCTGCTCCGGCCCTTAAGTCTCTGGCTTTGACCCGGGCTCCCGTCAACTGACTGCCGCCTTGAATCACTGCCAGTTTTCCTGAAGTAAGAATGCTCGCGCCCATCATTCGCAGATTATCAATGTATTGATAGCGGTTTTCCCAGACGTTTTCCAGCATGCGACCGGTACCATCCGCCACGCATAACAAGACCACAGCCTGAGGCTGCATATCTGTGGGGAAGCCGGGATAAGGCATAGTTTTGAAACTGGTCGGATTCAGCTTGTTGCCGTTATTATGAGTCACGCGAATATGTTCTTCGCCTTCCTCTACCTCAACGCCCATTTCTTTCAATTTGGCCGTAAGTGGCTCCATGTGCTTGGGAATAACTCCGTTGACCCTGATATCGCCGCCGGTAAGCGGGGCAAGCATCATATAGGTACCGGCCTCAATCTGATCCGGGATTATGGCATATTCCTGATTACCGGCCAGGTAGGGACGGCCTTCGATCCGGATAACATCCGTACCTGCACCGCGGATATCAGCTCCCATTGTGTTGAGAAAGTTAGCCAGGTCAACAATGTGAGGTTCGCGCGCTGCGTTATCAATGACTGTTTTGCCTTCTGCCTTGACCGCTGCCAGAATTATGTTGACTGTAGCACCGACACTGACCGTATCCAGAAAAACACTGCCGCCGACCAGCTTGTCCGCTTTGCAGGTAACATTGCCGTAGGAGACTTCAGTTTCTGCCCCCAAAGCCTGAAAGCCTTTTAGATGGAGGTCAATCGGCCTGCTACCAAAGTCACAGCCACCGGGCATCCGCAGCTTGACCTGACCGAAACGGCCCAGAAGGGCACCCATCAAATAATATGAACCACTCAGTGACTGCATCAAGGGCTGCATTGCCTCATGTGTGTTGATACTGCGCGGATCTATGCTGACGCTGTTTTTATTTCGGTATTCAACCTTTGCTCCGAGGTCTGAACAGATTTTTAACAAGGTATCTATATCTCTTATCTCAGGCAAGTTCTCGATAACACAGGGTCCATCTACAACCATAGCTGCAGCAATAATAGCCAGGGCCGCATTTTTAGATCCTCCTATGGATACTTCTCCTGCTAAGCGATGGCCACCTTCTATATGATAAGTACGCAATTTATTCCCTCAACCAAAAATTATTTCACCTTATTGTTCACGTTTTGCCTGATCTTTTCAAGCACACGCGACAATTGTTCACGATCAGCGGTCGGCCCGGTGGAGACTTCCCAATCACTTTCACTGAGAATTCGGGTTAGTGTCTGCGCCGCCGCCTTGCCTAGTATATCATCGACCTCGTCTTTGTTCACGAGACGTAGAAAAGTTTGTACCAAATAACGGTCCGCCCGTGGTAAAAACAAGGTAAAAGCACTGCCCCTGCCCGGTTGCCTCTCGACTTCCAGCCGTCCATGATGCAATTCGGTCAATTCGTGGGCAATGGACAGACCTAAACCTGTGCCCCCGTATTGACGTGATCCTGTCTTGTCCACTCTGTAAAAACGATCAAATAAGTTGGGCAGATCCTGGGCCGGAATGCCGCTGCCATTGTCCTTGACCTTTATATAGATATCTTCAGCGATATTGCCGACCGATATCTGAATGCGACCCTTTTTGGGTGTGTATTTAATCGCATTAATCAGCAGATTTGTGATAATGCGTTCGACAGAGTTTGCGTCTCCAAAAATCAGTGCCGATGCCGGCAGAACCATACATTCAAACTGCAGATTCTTGTCTTCTGCTGAAGGGCGCAATCTTTCTGTCACCTGCCGGCACAGACTGCCCATATCCTGCACCTTGGCTTTCATGTAATGTGCCTTGCTGTCAATACTGGAAAGGAGCAGCAGGTCCGCAATTAAAGACTCCATACGAAGTGAGTCATCATAGATGCGGGCAAGATCCTTTTGCACAGATTGTTTGTCCTTCTCCTTAAGCCCCCAGTCCAGCAAAGTTTCAGTATATGACTTGATCGTGGTCAATGGTGTCTTCAGCTCATGCGATACATTGGCAACGAAGGCACGACGCTCTTCTTCCAGACGCGTCGATTCAGTCACATCCTGAATCATAATTACATGACCGGCAAAGCGGGTTGCGGAATCATCAAGATGCCGTGGCTCACACTTGATTTGATAGACATTGTTCTCACGCTCATAGATACCGCTGACTTCGCTGGCACGAATCAGAAATGAGGCACGCATGCCATTATCACTGCCGAAATTATTAAGAAAGGAGTCGATCGTATCCGGTATATTTCGCAGCATTTCCCTGGCTAAATCATTGTTAGCAATGAGGCGATGGTCACTACCATAGGCAACTATACCTATTGAAAGAGAGGCCAGAATTGCGTTTGCCTCTGCCCTCTCATTCGCTATCAGATTGATTGTGCGTAGAAACTCCTGATCCTTCTTCTCTGAAAACTTGCGCATAAGTGAACGAAAGACCAGCGTCATCAAGAGCATGGTCGACACCACCGCTATCACAATGTAGAGAAAAACTTCCATTTATCAGTCCTGAATCTTTGTTCAGTCGAGTCCGGGGTCAACATCCCTGGCGAAGTAATAACCGACGCCTCTCTTGGTCAGGATATATTGGAAATTTTCCTGATCCGGCTCGATTTTTTCACGGGCTCTGCGAACTGTTACATCTACTGTACGCGCATCACCGAAGTACTCATAATCCCAAACATGATTCAGCAATTCTTCGCGTGTAAAAACCTGTCCTGCATGTTCCGCCAGAAACAACACCAGTTCATACTCACGCAAGGTCAATTCGAGAGGTTTACCGGCGCAGAAGACCTGATAAGCTTCTTTATCGATCATGATATCGCCGATCGAAATAATGGCTTCATCTTCTTCCTGCTTTTCCCGCTCCTGAATCTGCACGCGACGCAGCTGTGCTTTAACCCGCGCCAGAACTTCGCGGACGCTGAAAGGTTTAGTAATATAGTCATCCGCCCCCAGCTCAAGTCCCAGGACCTTGTCCAACTCCTCACTCTTAGCGGTCAGCATGATTATCGGAACATTAGAATTCTGTCGGATTATTTTGCAGACATCAAAGCCATCCATTCCCGGCATCATACAATCGAGCAGAACCAGATCCGGCTTCTTCATCTTAGTAATTTCAACAGCTTCTTCACCATCATAAGCGACCAGCACTTCATAGCCTTCACGCTGGAGATTGGATTCCAGAATATCAACAATATTTTGTTCGTCATCAACAACAAGGATTTTCAAGCTCATTAATTCCTCCTACTCAGCAGAGAACAATGAATCGGCCAAACTGCTGCCGGCTAAGGCTGCCCGGTCAACAATCACTGTAATTTCCGGATGCAACTGCAGCAGAGATGCCGGCACCTGGGGTATAATCTCTCCGTAGAGCATAGCATGCACTGCATCGGCTTTCGACTCTCCGGTAGCTATTAAAACAATTCGTCCGGCATGCATTATTGAGCGCATACCGGTAGTAATAGCAGTGCGGGGTACATCTTCCTCACATTCGAAGAAGCGACTGTTCGCCTCAATAGTATCATCAGTCAAATTGATCTGATGTGTCTCGGCAACGAATTTATCTCCGGGCTCATTAAAGCCGATATGTCCATTGCGGCCAATACCCAGGAGTTGGAGATCGAGGCCTCCTCTATCTTCTATTTTCTTATCATAAGCAGAGCAGGTTCGATCAACCCTGAGAGTTTTACCATTGGGAATGTGGGTATTTTCTTTCTTTATATTGACCTTGGACAAAAGATGTTCATCCATGAAATAAGCATAGCTTTGCGGATGGTCCGCATCCAGACCGATATACTCGTCCAGATTGAAAGTGCTGACTTTAGAAAAGTCGAGACCTTCTTCTTTATACATACGCACGAGTTCGTTATATGTTGTCATCGGGGTCGTACCGGTAGCCAAGCCTAAATTGCAGTCGGGTTTAAGACGGATCATCGCAGAAATAAGTCGGGCTGCTTCTTTTCCCACTGCAGCTTCATTTTCAACGCAAATAACTTTCATTCTTACCTCCATAGGTTGAAACTTTGGCGAATGCTGGATAGGTCAAAGTCACGTAGTTACAAACTATTTTACATGATTTGCGGCCATTAGGGTAGAAAATATTCAACTGTACCGCCGAGCAGACCGATCAGCGCACCCAGGGCCACCACAGTAAATACATCCAGTTTTTTATATCTCAGAAGCAGGGCAAACAGAAAACCCGCCAGGGCAATAAAATCCAATCCCCATACAGAAGATCCTGCGAAAAGTGAGTTTATCACAACACTCAGAGCAGCAGCAGCAATCAGCCCTACCACACCCGGACGTAATCCTGACAGAGCGCGTTCAACCACTGTCAGCTTACGACCGCTGAAAATGACTGCACTTAAGATAAAAAGCAGAATCATCTGCGGTAGCACCGTAGCCACTGAGGCGACGATCGCACCCGGTATACCTGCCAGCCTGATGCCGACGAAAGTCGCTGAATTAATCGCAATCGGACCAGGTGTCACCTGAGACAGGGATAAAACATCCGTCATCTCCGTCATCGTCAACCACTGGTGTCTTTCCACAATGACATTCTGAATAATGGGAAGTGCGGCGTAGCCACCGCCGAAAGCAGTCGCTCCCACTTCAAGAAAGGCAACAAACAGCTTCCATAGAATCATGATTCGTTACCCTTTCCCTGTCGGTCTTTCAAAGAAAAGACAAGGATACCGATCAGGGCGAATGTGAGAATCAAAAGGGCAGTGTTGATGGTAGTAAACCAGGCCAAAGCGAAAGCTCCCACGAGTACAATCACTGTAAAAACCTTATGTTTTCTTAAAACCTGACGCGCCATGGAAAATACGGCCATCAGCATGACAGCAGCGATAGCTCCGCTCATGCCTCGCAAAGCGGCCCGCACCCAATAATTTGTAGCGAAAGTCTCATAAAAGAAGTAGATAACAGAGATAGTGATCATGGGCGGCAAAATTCCGGCAAGGACGCCAAGAAGAGCCCCAATACGTCCTTTCAGCCTATAGCCCATCAACAGGGCCACGCTGATTGCGATCGGACCGGGGGCGGCTTGTCCTAAAGCGACAATATCCAGCATTTCGTCTTCTGTTATGCATTGATGTTTGTTACAGAACTCGTCTTTGAGGACAGGTACAATCGTGTAACCACCCCCGAAGGTAATGGCACTGACTTTAAAAACCGTTAAGAAAAATGACCAGTAACTCACTCCAACATCCTACATCATTTAGCAGAGTTTGACAGGTTCTCTCCTGCACTTTGACACTTCTGCTATGCCCTCCTATAATTGCTGATGGGAGATTACGGTCATGAAGTAGACTGGTAATACATGAACACAAATTTTGATTGTAACCGTGCACTAGGCATTGACATAGGGTCAACAACGGCCAAGATAGTTTTCACGGTGGACGATGAAATTGTATATGAACGTTATGAGCGTCACTTCTCGGAGGCTCTGGAAAAAACACTGGAGATGTTGAGCTCTATCCGGACTCTGCTGGAAGAAGCTCCTTTCACAATGTGTATTTCCGGTTCAGCCGGCTTAGGCGTGTCTGAAGCATCTGGCCTGCCCTTTGTGCAGGAAGTTTATGCCACAGGTCAGTTTATCCGACGTGACATACCCGATACTGGTGTGGTCATTGAACTGGGTGGAGAAGACGCGAAAGTTCTTTTCTTTGAAGGTGGTACCGACGCCCGCATGAACGGTACCTGTGCCGGCGGCACCGGGGCCTTTATCGACCAGATGGCTTCCCTCCTGGACATGACTATAGCTGAAATGGATGCCGCTTCCCTTGAGGCGACACGCCTCTATCCGATCGCCTCACGCTGTGGCGTTTTTGCAAAAACGGATGTCCAGGCTCTCTTTAATCAAGGCGCTACAAAAAGCGATGTCGCGGCCTCTATCTATCAGGCTGTAGTCAGTCAGACCATCACCGGCCTGGCACAAGGCCGTTCTATTGGCGGCAAGGTTGTCTTTTTGGGCGGTCCCCTCTATTACTGCCAGGGTTTACGCCGCAGTTTCCGTGAAACATTGGACTTGACGGAAGAGACGGGTTTTCTACCCGACTACGCCCGCTTCGCTGTCGCCCGCGGTGCAGCCATATACAGTGTGGCTAACCAAGCAGTCAGCTACCGGGAAATGGTAGAAAAACTTGTTAACGGCAGCCAAAACAAGACTGTAGAAAGGGCGCACATTACAAGCCTGTTTAAGGATGATGTGGAATACGAGCTCTTCCGTGACCGTCACGCCCGGCACACTGTTAAAAGCGAACCGATTGAGGGATACAGAGGCAGAGCCTGGCTCGGCATCGACAGCGGCAGCACTACCACTAAGTTAGTCTTGATTTCTGAAGATAAAGAACTGCTTTACAGCTACTATGACGTCAACAAGGGTTCTCCGCTGCAAATCGTGCACGACCAGCTGAAAAAACTCCGCAGTCTTTGTGGTGACCGCATCGAAATCTGTGGCGTTGCCACTACCGGCTATGGTGAAGCCCTGATTCAAAACGCCTTCCACGCCGACCTGGGCCTGGTTGAAACCATTGCCCACTTTACTGCCGCCAGGCATTTCGAGCCTGAGGTAGATTTCATTCTCGATATCGGCGGACAGGATATCAAGTGTTTTTACATTAAAAACGGAGCCATCGACTCCATCATGTTGAACGAGGCCTGTTCCTCCGGTTGTGGATCCTTCCTGGAAACCTTCGCTCATTCCATGGGCTACGAAGTGGATGAATTTTCCAAACTCGGTATCAGGAGCAGATCTCCGGTTGACCTGGGCTCACGCTGCACCGTCTTCATGAATTCCTCCATTAAACAGGCACAAAAAGATGGCGCGAAAATAGAAGATATCTCAGCCGGCCTTTCCATCAGCGTAGTTAAGAATGCCATCTACAAGGTAATCCGCGCAGCCTCTCCCGATGATCTGGGCGAACACATAGTCGTTCAGGGCGGCACCTTGTTGAACGATGCCGTCCTGCGTGCTTTTGAGTTGGAGATGGGCCGTGACGTTGTACGGCCGGCCATCGCAGGTCTTATGGGTGCTTTCGGTGCAGCCATCTACGCTTTGGAAAATTGTGAGGAGACCACTCTTTTGTCTCTGGAGGAGCTGGAGAACTTCACCCACAAAGCAAGAAGCAGCATCTGCAAATTCTGTTCCAACAACTGCAATCTGACCATTAATACTTTCGCCGGCGGCGGTCGCTTTATTTCCGGCAACCAGTGCCAAAGACCCCTGGGTGTTAAAGACGAAAAGAAGTTGCCCAACCTTTATGAGTGGAAGCGTGACTATTTCAGAAACATGAAGGGCAGGCCGGGACCCCGTGGTAAAATCGGGATTCCCATGTCCCTGATTATCTACGAGCAGGCCCCCCTGTGGCTGGCCCTGTTCACAGAACTGGGCTATGAAGTTGTTTTCACTGAATTATCCACACGTGCAACCTACGAGAAAGGACAATTCTCAATACCTTCCGACACCATTTGTTATCCGGCGAAAATAATGCACGGACATGTCGAAGAGCTGCTTGAACAGGGTATTGATTTGATTTTTTATCCCAGCCTGACCTATAACATTAATGAAAAAATGGCGGATAACTATTACAACTGCCCCATCGTTGCCTACTACGGTGAGACAATCAACGGAAATATGGATTCTCTGGCAGATATCAAGTTTTTCTATCCATATTTGAGCGTTAACAGCGAACGGGCTTTGACTCGCACCCTGCATCGCAATCTGAAGGAAATTGATCCCACCATTGGCAAATTCGAGCTTAGAAAAGCGGTTATAGCCGGCTTTAGAGCCTTTGAACAATACAGAGACGACCTGCGTCAGGCGGGTATAGACGCTCTTTCTTATGCTGAAAAAAACGACCACCGCATTCTGATTCTAGCCGGCAGGCCCTACCATGTAGACCCCGAGATCAGCCATGGTATTGATCGCCTTGCCGCCTCTTTGGGTTTTGTTGTCGTCAGTGAAGATTCCATCTGTGACCTGACGCCAAGGATCAGAACTCGGGTGCTGAACCAGTGGACTTACCACGCCCGCCTGTATCGGGCAGCACTCTTTGCAACAGAACACAAAAATGTCGAACTGGTGCAGCTGTTTTCTTTTGGCTGCGGCGTCGATGCAATCACCAGCGACGAGGTCCGCTCTATTTTGGAGAACCGTGGAAAACTGTACACTCAAATCAAGATTGACGACATCAGCAATCTGGGCGCAGTCCGCATTCGTCTGCGCAGTCTGATCGGCGCACTGGAGGCTAAAGATGACAACAGCGACTAATCAATACTATCTTCAGTTTACGGAAGATATGAAGGAAGACTACACGATTCTGGCACCCAATATGCTGCCCGCTCACTTCAAGCTGATCTGTAATTTCATGAATACTTACGGCTATCATATGGAGCTATTAGAAACTGAAGGTCCCGAAATAACTGAACTGGGCCTGCGCTATGTCCATAACGATGCCTGTTACCCGGCCATTCTTGTCATCGGCCAGTTCCTGGACGCCTTGCTGTACGGTAAATATGATCCGAACAAAACTGCTCTGATTTATTTTCAGACCGGGGGCGGCTGCCGTGCATCCAACTATATTTCTCTCCTGCGCAAGGCTCTGGAAAAGGCGGGCTTTGGCCATGTGCCTGTAATTTCCTTCAGCTTTTCCGATTTAGAAAAGCATCCCGGTTTTAAACTCAGTATCAAGCAACTGCTGGGACTGATTGATGCCGTCCTTTACGGTGACTTGCTGTGGATGTTAGTTAACCAGACCAAACCTTACGAAATCAATGCAGGCGACGCTGATGCCCTGGAAGCAGAATGGATCAATCGTCTGGGCGAAAGTATCGGTGCAGACAGCAACCTGATCATGCGTCACAGCAAAAGTATTTACCGCGAAATGATAAGCGACTTTGCAGCCATTCCCAAAGAGAAGCGCGATACGGTCAAGGTCGGTATCGTAGGAGAAATCTATGTAAAGTATGCTCCCCTGGGCAACAACAAACTGGTCGATTTTTTAAACAAAGAAGGAGCCGAGGTCACTACCCCCGGCTTGCTTGATTTTTTGACATACTGCGCCTATAACGGCATTGTCGACAAGAAGTTCTATGGCCGCGGAGGCCTGACCTTCTGGGTCAGCAAGATCTCCTACCATTATTTATGTAAGAAAAAACGGGTTTTGATCGCCTTGCTGGAAGAAGAAGGCAGTTTTGACGCACCCTGTCCTTTCGAAGAGGTTGTCAAGCTGAACGACGGCTATATCAGTAATGGCGTCAAAATGGGTGAAGGCTGGCTGCTGACTTCGGAGATGCTGGAACTGGCTGACAGCGGCATCAAAAATATTGTCTGTGTACAGCCTTTCGGTTGCCTGCCCAATCATGTCTGCGGAAAAGGCATGATGCGGCCCATCAAAGAAAGAAACCCCGACATAAATATCGTTGCAGTAGACTACGATCCCGGTGCCAGCAGAGTCAATCAGGAGAACCGTCTCAAGCTGATGCTCTCCACTGCCCGCGATAAGTTGTCTTGACCTTGCCCTCTTAAAATAATATGATTGCTTAAAGTTAGGCTAGGTTTTTCAGCTATGGAGGCGACAATCAATGCAAGTGCTGATTCTTGGTGTGGGCAAGCTAGGCCGGGAACTTGCAGCATCGTTATTGCAAAGAGAAGATCAGGTGATTCTGCTGGACAGCAACAAGGATTTTTTACAGCTGGCCGCACATCTAGCCGGTACGAGAATTAGTGGCGACATGACGGACAAGGAAGTCCTGCGCAGTGCCCAGATAGAAACTGCAGATGTCGTCTGTGCTGTTGCTGACTATGACAACATAAATATCATGGCCACCTGGGTCGCAACAAAAATCTTTAATGTCCCGCGTGTTCTGACCCGACTCTACAATCCTCAGAAGAAAAATGTCTTTAAAGCCCTGGGAATGGAGACCATCTCCTCAACTGATTTTACTGTAGAGGCTTTCCTCCATGCCATCGAAGATGAGGAGACCGTTTTGGAACACAGGCTTTTTAATGACACTCTCAGCTATAGTCTTTTGGATGCCCCTTCTAACCTCTTAGACAGTAAACTCATGGACCTTCAGACCGGTAGCGGAGAAATTATCATCGGCCTTCGTCGTGGCAATACGACACATCTTATTTCAGATGACCTCCGGCTGGAAGCAGGCGACCGCATTATTCTGGCGGACTTGAAGTAGGTGGCAAAGATGAAGATTATTATTGTCGGTGCCGGCAAACTGGCGCGCTATCTGACTGAAACCCTGATAAGCTTTGAAAAAGACTACCAAATCATCCTGATTGAAAAGATCGAAGAGATCGGTGCGGAAATTGCAAATAAGTTTGAATCCGTCAGAGTCCTGCAAGGTGATGGCACAGATATCAAAGTGCTTACGGATGCAGATGCTGAAAATGCCGATTATTACATTGCAGTAACCGGGAAAGATGAGGACAATCTGGTCGGCTGTCACATAGCAAAAACTATCTTTCATGTCCGTAATACAGTCGCCCATGTCAATAATCCCGCTAATATTGAACTCTTTGAGCTGCTAAAAGTAGACCATGTGTACAGCCGTTCAGTTATTCTCGCAGATATTATTGAACAGGACATAGCCCGGGAAGGCATGAGTGTTATCTATAAGATTCCACATCAAAAAATGAACATCCTGGAAGTGGAACTTTCACCTACTTCTGCAGCTGTCGGCAAAACTCTGGCAGAATACGACTTCCCTGACAAAACAAGTGTTGCCCTCTTGATCCACGATGACGGCAGAACAGAAGTACCACGCGGTTACAGCATCATGCTGGAAGGCGACCGACTCCTTCTCGTTACGACCGGTGATGACTACGATGAGATTTTCAACAAGCTGGTTAAAACTGAAAAAGCGTAAGCAGACAAAGTTCCTGGAAGTATAAAAATGCCCCTCTTGCGTGTTAAATCAAAGAGCAACTTCAACTTTGAGAGATTACTTAAAAACCCTATCCGCCTGATCGTGTTCACTTTTATAATTGTTATTCACACCGGTACCCTACTGCTTGCTTTTCCTTTCGCCTCCGCGAGTGGTCGGTGGACAAGTCCGGACGTCACTCTCTTCACGTCAACCTCCGCTACTTGTG
>JAAYEX010000020.1 GCA_012728535.1 Clostridiaceae bacterium
ATGCCCCCCAGAGTGGCCGGTATCTGTGATATATGTGGCAGTAAACTGATTCAACGTAAAGATGATACTGAAGAAGTTTTCCGAGTCCGCCTGGATGCCTATAACAAGCAGACTGCTCCTTTGCTTGAGTATTATGAGGAGAAAGGTTTGCTTTATCGCTATGATAATTACGGTGCGCAGACTGAGGAACGTACAGAAGACTTCCTCAACATGCTGACAGAGGAATAAACACGAATGATTAGGCTTAAGTCTCCGGAAGAAATTGATCGGATGCGTCGAGCCGGTGCTGTAGTGGCGGCCGTCTTTGAAAAGATTGCCCCGCTGATGCAGTCCGGTGTGTCTACCTACGAGATCAATCGTGTCGCACACGAAGAGATCAGTAGACACGGTGCAATTCCCTCATTTCTGGATTACCCGGGAGAGTTTTCGCCTTTTCCGGCAGCCACATGTATTTCGATTGACTCCGAAGTAGTGCACGGCATACCATCTCAGGATCGAATACTTGAAGATGGAATGATTGTATCAGTGGATGTAGGTGCTATGTTGGATGATATGCATGGAGATGCAGCACGTACCTATTTGGTAGGTGAGGTGGACCCGGAGATTCGCAAACTGGTGGAAGAGACGGAAAACTCTTTTTGGAAGGGTTTTGAACAGGCAACAATCGGAAATCGCATCGGAGATATATCGCATGCGGTTGAAGCACATGTCAAGCCTTTCGGCTATGGTGTGATAGAAGTTCTTACCGGACACGGAGTGGGTTACGACCTGCATGAAGATCCCAGTCTTCCGAATTTTGGCAGAAAAGGACGCGGTGTCCGCCTGGCAGAAGGAATGACATTGGCGCTGGAACCGATGATTACCTTAGGATCGCCGAGAGTTCTATTAGAGCAAGATGGCTGGACGTTTGTCACCCGTGACGGAAAACCTGCCTCGCATTATGAGAATACTTTCGCTATCACCGAGCAAGGTCCCATTGTCCTTACAGTAAGTTACTGATCGATGAACTAGGGCTATGAAACAAGCAAGCTGCCCGCAGCAGCAAAGGATAATCAAAGTAGGTGCCGCAGTTAAAGCGACACATGGACATGATCGTGGGCGGCTGTATCTCGTAATTGGACGGGATACAGACCAAGTACATTTAAGTGATGGAGTTTATCGTCCTGTCACTAAGCCAAAGGCCAAGAACATTAAACACCTTGTTCATGTTTCTGACCTGATTGAGGCTAGTCAGTTGATAGCTGACCTAAATGCCCAAAGCTGTGAACGGGAAAAGGACATATATATTAGACGACTGCTTAAGCAAGTAGCTGAGAATGAAAAATAATTTATCGATTTGAATCTACTTAGAAAGGATGATGATGGCTAAAGAAGAAGCTATTGAAGTTAAAGGCGTAGTTACAGAGACAATGCCCAATGCTGTTTTCCGGGTTGAGCTGGAGAACGGACATGAAGTGATAGCGCACATCTCCGGGAAGCTGAGAAAGAATTATATTAAAATTCTGACCGGCGATAATGTAACGGTGGAATTGTCCCCTTACGACTTAACCCGCGGGCGTATCATATGGCGTTCTAAATAAGAAACATTGATTATTTAATGCGCGATAATCTTGTTATTATCGCACTAATGTGATAAAATTTTTCGGTGTGCCGTTTGGACGGCGCGCGAAAGGAGAAAACAATGAAAGTAAGACCTTCAGTAAAACCAATATGCGAAAAGTGCCGTATCGTAAAGAGACGTGGTCGTGTGATGGTAATTTGTTCAGATCCTAAACATAAGCAACGACAGGGCTAGCTCCTGTTTATATTGACGGAATTAATAAATTTTGAGACGACACGACGACGGATGCGGCTGCGACAGAAAACTGTCGAAATCCAAATTCGTGTTTGAGCGATAAAACATTCGAAAGCATGGAGGTATCGGATGGCACGTATTGCCGGGGTAGATTTACCCAATGAAAAACGCGTAGAGATTGGCCTGACTTCCATTTATGGAATCGGCAGGACAAGATCGAATGAGATTCTCGCCAAAGCGGAAGTAGATCCAAACACAAGAGTGAAGGATTTGACCGACGGTGAGATCACCCGCATCAGAGAAACTATCGACAGTGATTATGAGGTTGAAGGCGATTTGCGCCGCAGCACCGCAATGAATATTAAGCGCTTGACGGAAATCGGCTCTTACAGAGGCCGCCGTCATCGTATGAATTTGCCGGTACGCGGACAACGAACCAAAACCAACGCACGTACCCGTAAGGGAAGCAGACGCAGAATGGCTAAAAAGAGATAAGGAGGACGACATAAATGGCTAAAGCAAAAAGAGCACCGGCAAGAACCAGACGCCGTGACCGTAAGAACGTTCAACATGGCGCTGCACATATTCATTCGTCCTTCAATAATACTATTGTGACGATTACCGATTTGCAGGGAAATGCCATTTCCTGGTCTAGCGCAGGCGCGCAAGGCATGAAAGGCTCACGTAAAGGCACACCGTTCGCCGCCCAACTGGCCGGTGAGGCTGCTGCCCGCAAAGCTGTGGAACACGGTATGCAGGATGTTGATGTATACGTGCGTGGTCCCGGATCCGGACGTGAGTCAGCCATCAGGGCGCTGGCAACCGGCGGTTTGAATGTGACGCTGATTAAAGACGTTACACCGATTCCGCATAATGGTTGTAGACCGCCCAAGAGAAGAAGAGGCTAGGAGGGGACATTATGGCAAGAGACAGATCACCAATTATGAAGCGTTGTCGTACGCTTGAACTTGCACCCCAGACACTGGGTATTAATAAAAAGTCAAAGCGCAATCCCAAGAGATCACGCCGTAAAGAGAGTGAGTATGGGAGACAGCTGAAAGCTAAGCAAAAGGCGAAATTCGTCTATGGAGTTATGGAAAAGCAATTCCGCGGTACCTTTGCCCGTGCAGTGAAAATGCCGGGTAAGAGCGGTGAAAACTTGATGAAGCTACTTGAGCTGAGACTGGACAATGTCGTTTACCGTTTAGGTTTCGCCAGCACACGTGCCCATGCCCGTCAGCTTGTGAACCATGGTCATTTCGATATGAATGGAAGACGCGCCAGCATCCCTTCAATGACTGTATCACCAGGCGATGAAATTTCAGTACGTGAAAATTCTCGCTCACTTCAGCCGTTCCAGGAACTGCCTAATGTTATCGTGCCGGACTGGCTCAGTGCTGACCCCGATAATCTTAAGGGAAGCGTAATGCGTATCCCTGAGCGTCATGAAATAGATGTGGATGTAGAAGAAACCTTGATTGTTGAGCTCTACTCCAGATAATTTACTGATTAAGGGAGGCTTTTCCATGATCGAAGCAAAAAATACAAATGTTGAATATAAAAAGCATTCGGAAGA
>JAAYEX010000305.1 GCA_012728535.1 Clostridiaceae bacterium
AGTCTCGAGTTCGTAGTCGCGGACGTCATGGCCGCCGACCAGGACCCTGCCCCGGCTGACGTCGTAGAGTCTGGGTATCAGGGAGAGGAGGGTCGACTTGCCGGAGCCGGTAGCGCCGAGGACGCCGATCACTTCGCCGGACTTGATGTGGAGGTCGATGTCTTTGAGGCTCTCGTTTTCGCTCTGGGGATAGGCGAAGCAGATGTTTTCATAGCTGATCGAACCGTCGGGGACCCGGGTGAGGCCGGCCGGGGGGCTGACGATGTCGATCTCGGTGTTGATGACTTCAACGATGCGTTCGGCGGAGGCTTTGGCCCGTGTCAACTGGAGGAAAACCATGGCCAGCATGACCAGACTCATCAGGATCTGCATGACATAGGTGAGAAAGCTGATCAGGTCACCGGCCAGCATGTTGCCGGCGACTATGTCCCGACCGCCGATCCAGAGGATGGCGATGATGGTGCTGTAGATGATCAGCTCGGCTGCGGGCATGGCGACGATGACGACCGAGACCGCCTTGTAGGCTGTTGTCATCAGGGAGTCGTTTCTGGTCTGGAATCGGCGCTTCTCGTGGTCACTGCGGACGAAGGTTTTGATTTCTCTGATGTTGGTCAGGTCTTCCTGGACGATGGCGTTGAGGTCGTCGACGCGGGCCTGGAGGGCACGGAAGCGGGGGCCGGCCAGTTTCATGATGATGAGGAAGACGATGAAGAGGGCGGGTATGGCGACGAGGAAGACCCGGGCCATGCGGGGGTCGATGTTGAAGGCCATGATCAGGGCAAAGATGAACAGAGCGGGTGCCCTGATGCCCATACGTAAAGACATCATTGCCGCACCCGACAATTGGTTGGTGTCGTTGGTAAGGCGGGTGATCAGGCTGGGCACGCTGAACTGGTCCAGGTTGGAGAAGGAGAAAGCCTGGATTTTGCGATAAAGGGCGGCGCGGACGTTGGTGCCGAAGCCGTAGCCGGCGGCTGCACCTGCGTAGGCCGAAAGGACGCCGGTCGTGATGCCGATTATGGCGGCGACGATCATCTGCAGGCCGAGTCGGATGACGATCTGGCTGTTTGATTCGTAGATGCCGATGTTGATGATGTCCCGCATGAGGAAGGGAATGTAGACGTCGGCAAAGACTTCGATGATCATCATGATGGGGCTGAGTATGGCAAACCAGCGGTAGGGTGTCATGTACTTGCTGAGTTGTTTCAGCATGGGTTTCCTCCTATATTCCTTATATAAGGGTTAAGCCCTTTGTGGCCCCCAGACGTGTCATGGCTTCGAATGACTTGTCTGGGGGCCACAAGGGCGGGCTAAGTCCGGGGGCTGGGTTTAGGTGGTCGGGTCCGGGTTCGGCGGGCTGGAGTTGGGGTTGGTTACCCGCTGTTCCGGAATAAGGTCCGGGTCCGACAGGTTTTTCAGGTTTTTATGTATTTTCAGTAGGCTATGGAGCAGGTCTTCTGTTTGTTCAGGGTTAAGGTCGCCCAGCATTGTGCGATGGAGGGCGAGAAGATCGAGGGCGCACTGGTCTTTGGCCTGTTCGCCTGCGGGGGTCAGGTAAAGCTCTCGGCGGCGTCGGTCGGTTGCAGATTGACGTTGCTCTACGAGCTTGGCTTTTTGAAGGCGTTTGATCGAGGTGGATACCGATGGGCTGGAGACGAAGAGGCGGTCTGCGATTTGTTTCTGGGTGCTGCCGGGATAGTCGTGGATCAGGCGCAGGATGCGGGGCTGACCGACGTAGAGACCGTAGCGGGCAAGGTTTTGTGAGAGTTGGCTCAGGGTCATCTGGTTGATGTCGCGCAGGAGCCAGGCCAGGGCCAGCTCAGGCGAATCTTCGAATTTTTTCGAGCATGAAGTTTTCAACGGTCTACCTCTCTGTCATGGGTAAGTGTTTGGGCCTGCGAGGGTCCCGGTGGGGTACGTGCTGGGCCTGTGGGGGTTTGTCGGGGTTCTGCGCGGGCTGCAGAGGTCTATGGGGTCTGCAGAGCGGAATTGCTTAACTGCTTATTCATTAACTAGTTAACATTATGGGATTATACTCGAGTGGCGAGGAAAGATGCAAGTAGTTAAAGTGACGAAGTTACGGGGTGCATCAATTTGTGCAGATGCGCGTTGTAGGGGTAATGATGTTATGACTGCATAGAATCGTGCCTGGCACCAAATTATGGGGTGCATCAATTGGTGCCAGGCACCAATTGATGCAAGGGAGCTAGGCCTGAATTGTAATCACAAAGCAGTAATTGTGAAATTTTCATTAAGGTATGGCAAAAAGTGCTTTCCTCGATCATGCTTACCTCAATGAGCTTTAAATTTGGTCATTTTGCATTAATTTATGATTGCAAGGCATAAATGATCTGGCGGCTTCGTAATTTGGAGGTGGACGCATGAACTTTTCGAGCGTGGGTAAAAACATTAAGAGATACTTGAGCATTTTGCTGGTGACGACTGTGGTCCTTGTGGGTTTTCCGCTCAGTGTTTATGCGGGAGATCCGGGAACAGATTTGTGGACGGCAAAGGTCACTACGAAGCCTGATGGTTATCAAGAGGATGATGATGGAGACGTCACGATTTCTACTGCTGAAGGGCTGGCTTGGTTGAGTAAGGTAGTGAATGGGCTTGACGGTGTTGAAGCAGATAGTTTTGAGGGCAGGACAGTTACACTGGCTGCAGATATTGATCTTGAGGGTCATTTGTGGAATCCGATCGGCAGAGAGGCAAGTGGGGGCGATTTCCCCTTTAAAGGCACCTTTGATGGTTGCGGATATAAGATACCAAACATGAAAGTTGACGTATCCACAAATTCAGGTTCTCTTTGTGCTGGACTTTTCGGTCTTGTTGAAGCAGGAGTTGAAGGTAAAGGTATTGTTAAGAACATCATAGTCTCGGGTGAGGTAAAGTCCACTGGTGTTGGAAATAGTTACACCGGTGGGATCGTGGGACGCAGCAAAGGGGGGGCCGTGAGAAACAGCAGTTTTGTGGGAGATGTAACTGCTAAATATGTTAGTTCCAATAGTACTTCAAGAAATAACTTTGCAGGCGGCATTTTGGGTCATAGTCTTGAAGGCGAGGTGAGCGACTGCAGTTTTGAAGGTGAA
This sequence comes from Clostridiaceae bacterium, assembly GCA_012728535.1. Lineage (GTDB taxonomy): Bacteria > Bacillota > Clostridia > Saccharofermentanales > DTU023 > DTU032. Next base: position 3,093 of record JAAYEX010000305.1, read on the forward strand.
GTAACTGCGAGCGGAAATTATCAGAATATTGCCGGTGGGATTGTGGGAAGTAGTAATACAAGTGAAGTGAGCAACTGCAGATCTGCAGGAAATATAACTGCAATTGATGGTGAAAAAGTTGATAATTGGGGATAAAGTAACTCTGCAGGTGGAGTAGTTGGCACCACTCAATATGGAGGTGAAGTGACCAACTGCCGTTTTAACGGAGAAGTAACTGCAACCAAAAGTACGGATAATTATGCCGGTGGAATCGCGGGTTATGGCAATACCAGTAATGTGAGCAACTGCTATAACATTGGGCCGGTAAGTGCCACTGGCGTAGCTTCTTTAAACTATGCCGGGGGAATAGCAGGCGACGGTTCCCAGGGTACTGTGAGCAATTGCTATTGGCTGGATAGCATATCAACTCCAGGTTTTGGTGGCACCACTGATAATTCACTCAACTGCAGCAGTTTCACCGCAGGTCAGGGACGCGGAACATCAAAGGATTTTACTTACGTAATTGGAAACATTACAAATACCGGTACTCTCCTCGATACTTTGAATGCTTGGGTGGATCACTATAATGCTAAAAATAGTGAAGGCGGCAATACCAATAATGAAACACCTGATTTCCTCCATTGGTCTCAACCACACATTAGCTACAATCAAGGCCATCCGGTTTTAGGCGATGCACCGCCTGCTCCTGCTCCTGATCCTGATCCTTCACTGACTGTGCCGATTCGGGCTGGCGGGCAAAGCGTCTACACTCCCGTTTCTACTTCAGGCACGACCGTGACTGTTCAGGCTCCTTATCTACCGAGTCTGGAAAATATCGCCTCCGCGGCTGCGGAGGCTAAGGAAAGCGTCGTCATCGATTTTAGTTCTCTGAACGACAGCTTTGACACGGTCCTGGTCCACCGGTCGATTCTAAGTACAGTGGCTGAATCTGCTGCTCTCGGTCTGCGGCTGGTCATGCCCGATGGTAAGCAAGTGAACTTCGATCAGGTCGCCTTGTCGGCTTTTGAGAAAACAGGATCCGGTGACCTGAAGCTTTCTGTGCGGACAGTGGCTTCCGGTGAGCTCAGCCGGGGGCAAATAAACATTATCGGCAGCGCACCGGTTTACGAGCTTAGTGTTTTTGTCGGCGAAAAGGAAGTGACCGATTTTGGTGGCGGGCTGGCCGGAGTCACTATCCCGGTCGTGGGTGGGCCGGTTGCAGATCCTGTCGTCTGGCGGATGGCTTTTGATGCCAGGGGTGAGGTCGATTTGAAGGCTCTCCCCTGCTCCTATGACGCCGGGACGAACAGCTACGGATTCGAGACGACCGGCTTTTCGCTCTATGTGATCGGCGATTATCCCTTCGTGGATACGGCCGACAGCGCGTGGTATTACGAGGATACGGTTTTTACTTATGGGCATGGTTTGTTTCAGGGAAAGACCAGGACGACTTTTGCACCGCTGCTGGATATGAGGCGGTGTGAGCTGGTTACGGTTTTGTGGCGGCTGGAGGGCAAGCCGCAAGCCAGTGGCAAGGATTTTCCAGATGTGAAGGGTGACGAGTATTTCGCTGATGCCTTGGCCTGGGCTTCGGCCAATGAGATCATTTTGGGCTACAAGAGTGGGGGTTTCGGGCCTTACGACAGTATTACGAGGCAACAATTTGCCCTGGTCATGTACCGGTATGCGAAATACAAGGGTTACGATGTGGAGCAGGGCGCGGGCTTTGATCTGGCTGCTTTTGCGGATGAGGGTGATGTGAGTGATTTCGCTCAGTTAGCGGTGGGCTGGCTTTGCGGGAATGATATTATCCGCGGGAATAAAGGGAGAATCCTGCCGCATAAGAGTGCCAGCAGGGCTGAGATTGCGGCTATGTTGCGCCGCTTCAGTGAGGGTGTGGCGAAGAAGTAAGGTGGTGCCGGCAAAGTGGTGCCAGGCACGATTTGATGCAGAGGCTAATAA
>JAAYEX010000307.1 GCA_012728535.1 Clostridiaceae bacterium
ATTGATGATGACCTTGAGGGTGCGCTCTATATCGATCAACTGGCCTACATGGTTTTCGACGCTGAAGAAGAAGCTTGGATTCCTGTAGAAATCATAGCCTTCTATAACTCCTACGGGGCAGATAGCATCGACCTTGACCTTGATGGCATAAAGAGCCTCGAAGGCCGCGAGCTTGTCGACGGAGAGTTCTCCTTCAGCCTGTATGAGTCGGATGCCGACGGTGTCCAGGGCGACCCGATTGAGACAGTCTCTAACGATGGCGGCTACTTTGAATTCTCAACCCTGACCTTTAATGACGGCGAAGAAGGTACCTACTACTACCTGATTAAGGAAGATGATACCGGCCTCGGCGGCGTGATCTACGATCTGACCGAGTTCCTAGTCAAAGTTGTTATTGATGATGACCTTGAGGGTGCGCTCTATATCGATCAACTGGCCTACATGGTTTTCGACGCTGAAGAAGAAGCTTGGATTCCTGTAGAAATCATAGCCTTCTATAACTCCTACGGGGCAGATAGCATCAACCTTGACCTTGATGGCATAAAGAGCCTCGAAGGCCGCGAGCTTGTCGACGGAGAGTTCTCCTTCAGCCTGTATGAGTCGGATGCCGACGGTGTCCAGGGCGACCCGATTGAGACAGTCTCTAACGTTGGCGGCTACTTTGAATTCTCAACCCTGACCTTTGATGACGGCGATGAAGGTACCTACTACTACCTGATTAAGGAAGATGATACCGGCCTCGGTGGCGTGATCTACGATCTGACCGAGTACCTGGTCAAAGTTGTCATTGATGATGACCTTGAGGGTGCACTCCAAATTGAAGAAATAGCCTACATGGTTTTCTACGCTGAAGAAGAAAGCGAAGAAGGCGGCTGGATGCCCGTTGAAGGAGTAGCCTTCCATAACTCCTACGGGGCCGAAGGCATAGACATTGACCTCGGAGGTATCAAGAATCTCGAAGGCCGCAGCCTCGTTGACGGTGAGTTCTCCTTCAGCCTGTATGAGTCGGATGCCTACGGTGTCCAGGGCAGCCTGATTGAGACGGTTACTAACGATGGCGACTACTTTGAATTCTCATCCCTGACCTTCGGGCATGGTGATGAAGGTGTCTTCTACTTCCTGATTAAGGAAGATGTGGGAACACTTAGCAACGTAACTTACGACCTGACCGAATACCTAGTCAGAATTATCGTTTTCGATGATCTGGTAGGTAGCATGCAGCTGGAAGAGCTGAGATACATGATCATCGGCAGTGAAGAAGAAGAGGGCTGGCTTGAATCAGAGATAGCAGTTTTCAACAACCGCTATATACCTCCGCCACCCCCACCCGTACTCGTTCCTGACCTCGAAGTCGAGAAGCTGGTTGACGAGACCGTCTTCTCCGAAGCAGGAGACCAACTGCACTACTCAGTCAGAATTACGAACACAGGCGAACTTGCCTTTGTCAAACTGACGATTAATGATGCAAGACTTGGCATCGCCAACCTGGAGATTGATCTCTCAGCAGATCCGCTCCTGCCCGGCGAGACCTATCTACACGTATTCACAGCGCCCTATATCGTAACTGAAGCTGACGTTGAAGCTGCTGTTGCAATCATCAATACACTTACAGTGAAAGGTGAAACGGCAGAAGGCAGGGAAGCGGAAGACGATGACGAGGCTCTGGTACCCTTTGAACAGACATTACCGGCCATACCTCCGGTTCTCAAACTGGAGAAACTGGCTAAAGAAAGCAAGTTCTCAAAAGTCGGCAATCTCATTCACTACTACTTCACCGTTACAAACGAAGGCGTGGTAGCTGTAATGAAGCTGACAGTCAACGATCCTAAGCTTGGAATCAACAACCTGGTCATCGACCTGACCGACGATCCGCTGATGCCCGGTGAGAGCTTCACTTATGAGTTCAGCCAGGTCTACGTGGTGACTCAGGCAGACGTTGATGCAGGTAAGATTGTAAACGTGTTGACTGTTACCGGCGAGTCTCCGGACGGATTAACGGATGAAGCCAAAGATGATCTGATCGTTCCTTATGAGCAGATCCTGCCCCTGCCTCCGACCGGTGAATACATCAACAACTGGGCCGGCATAGCTGCACTCTTGCTTGGCGGAGCTGTAGCGCTCATGCTGATCATCAGAAGACGTAACTTGCAGTTACAGGATGAAGACCAATAGCACTGACCAAAATCAGTGAGATTCCTAAACGTGAGGGGAGAGGCGCTTCGCAAGAGGCGCCTCTTTCTAGTGCATCAAATCGTACCTGGCACCAAACTCTGCATCAAATCGTGCCTGGCACCAAACTCTGGGTTACTGATCGCGGACCTGCCGCATGAGAGTTTTGATGAAAAGGGTAGAGTCGATCGCTGAAAGATCTGCCCACTTGGTCATTTCCTCTGCTACAGCTTCAGTTCTGACTATATGATATTTCAAGATTTTTCCCGACACATTGACCAGGCAGATAAGGCTGTTCTTTCCCTGGCAAATAACGACAATGCCATAGATATCTGACTCAATAATATTGATTCGACTATTTTTATGTTCATCCAGATACTTATAGAAATCCCTAACGTATTTTATCCGTTCCGGCAATGGAATATTCTCAATCTTCAAGAGCTGGTCAGAAATACTTCTGGAAAAGAGGAAATCTATCAGAGCGTCCGAAGTAATGTATAAGGCTGCTTCGTTTTTCAAAAGACTATCGAAGAAGAGCAGGGGATCAGGAAAATCAGTACTGTCAATGATCTCTGACAGGTCAGAAATCACCCTCATCTTGCTTCTTACTTCCTCGTACTTGTCAGCCTTCTGATCAAGGAAATCTTTCACATTGTCTTGCCTGAAGCTTCTGAGTCCGGCTTTTTTCATCGCTGCATCAACGAAATCACTATAGTGATCTAACTGATTTTGATTGCGGATTAAAGTAATTTGAGGAGTACCGTCAACATACTCATTAAAGAGCAGGACGAAGTGATTTTTCAGCATGAAAAAATGATTGTCCGACTCGAACTCCAACTCCCATAACTAAAGATCTGAGTATTCGTCTTCCTTGAAAATTCGCTCACCCATACCCTTGCCAGATCTGACCGG
>JAAYEX010000304.1 GCA_012728535.1 Clostridiaceae bacterium
CGTCGATGCGTGTTGGCAGGACCAGCCGTGTCGGGATATTGTAACTCAGTGCCTGGCTGTCCTTCTGGCAGTCCAGATAGACCCCCATCTGGCTGCCGGACAGGGGGTAACCTATATCGGCCGTACTGTCGTCCCGGGCCCCGGTAAAAGGCTCTTGCTTTTCGATTTCCTTATCCAACAATCCGCGGACGATCCGGTTTTCGATGAATAGAGGTGTGGGATTGGCCAGGACTTCCTGGACAGATGGTGCTACACCGAAACGTTTTTTCAGCAGGCTGGAAAGCTTGATAGCACCAAGTGAAGCCAGACCGGCCTGGAGTAAATTTGATGAAGCGGAAAATTGAGAATGTCCCAGGACTTCCTCAATCACCTGGGTAATCTCCTTGCCCAAATCAGTTTGTACAAAAGCGGCAGGTTCAGCCAAAGCGGTCTCAGCGAAGCCGGGAGCCGGCAATTTCTTCCGATCAACCTTGCCGTTGGGGTTCAGAGGGATACGGTCCACTTGAATAGTGGCCGCGGGCACCATATAGGGGGGCAGCTTCTCCTCAATAAAGCGGTTGAGCTCTGACACATCCAAAGTACCCTCGATAACCACATAAGCCACGGCGCATTTGCCTCCGCCGGGCGCATCCATAGGGAGGACAGATGCATCTTTAATACCGGGAAAGGCCCGGATGCGGCCCTCAATTTCGGGCAGCTCCACCCGGAAGCCCCGGATCTTGACCTGGAAATCATTCCGACCTACGAAATCGAGATTGCCATCGGGGAGATAGCGGACCACATCACCGGTCCGATAGAGCCTCTTGTAGTCCTCTTCTGTTGTAAAGGGATTGGAAATGAACTTTTCCTGAGTAAGTTCAGGTCGGCCCAAATAACCCCGGGCAACTCCCCGCCCCGCAATGCAGAGCTCGCCCGGCACCCCGATGGGTGCAAGACGGTTGTGACGGTCCAGGATATAGATGCGGGTGTTGTCTACCGGTTTGCCGATGGGTACCCGGTCATAAAAACGGTCGACCGGAAAGGCGGTGGAGATGATGGTTCCCTCGGTGGGCCCGTAGAGGTTGTGGAAACCATAGCGACTCGGCGGATCAAGAGGTACCAGAGTTTCTCCTCCGGTCGACAGGTGCCTGAGCGAGTTTCCCTCCATGGTCTCTGCGAACTGGCGGCCCAGCTGGGTGGTCATGAAGACCAGAGTCACCCCCGAGTCTTCAAAATACCGGTCGATGGCTTCGACATCAAGACGCATCTCTTCAGGAATAATATGGATCATGGCGCCTGCTGTCAGTGCGGGGTAGAGGTCCATCAAACAGGCATCAAAGCCAAAGCTTGCATAGGCTGCCACGCTGTCGGTATCCTCCAGCTCGTAATAGCGTCGGTACCAGGAGCAAAAGTGGGTCATGTTCTCGTGGTGGATGCAGACCCCTTTGGGCTTTCCTGTGGTCCCGCTGGTGTAGAGGATGACAAAGAGATCTTCTTCGCGAGGGCCTTCAGGCAGCTTGCCGGAGGGCAAGCCGGCTATTTCATTTGTGAAGAGAAATTCACCTTCAAAGCCCGGAATTAGCTCGCAGAGGGATTCGTCTGCGACAAGGAGCCGTACACCTGCGTCCTGGAGCATGAACTCCAACCGATCGGCAGGATAACTGGGATCGAGAGGAAGGTAAGCTGCTCCGGACTTCAACACTCCCAGACCTCCGACAGGCATCATTTCATTGCGGCCCACCAGTATACCGACACAGTCGCCCCGTCCCACACCCCGCCGGGACAATTCACAGGCGAGACGGTCGGTCAGGTCATCAAGGTCCTCATAGTTAAGCAAGGTATCCTTGGAGCGAACAGACGGGTGATCGGGCAGGCGGCGGACCCGGTCTCTGAACTGGTCCACCACGGTAAGTCCCTTACCCTCATTGTTTTCCAACCCGGAAAAATCTTCCAGGAGCCGGCGGCTTTGTTCTTCCGGTAATTCCAAGGCCTCGACCAGAGAAAGTTTACAACCGGCACAGACCCGCTCGAGGCTGATCCTGAGTTGGTCGGCAAAGTTTTCAGGAATCTCGGGCAGGTAGAGAGCTTCGGAGTAGGATAGTTGGAAGCTCAGAGAATCCCCTTCGCGAAAAATCTCTAACTGAAGATCAATAGGGAGACGCTGGTTGGCTCGGTGCCGGTAGACAGCCTCAAGATCATCAAGGTCCAAAACGGGCAGTCTGCTAATATAATTCACCAGGATATCGTAGACCGGATTTCGGGAGGGCACCCGATCCAGCTCCAGAACTCGGACAAGCTCGTGCAGGGGATAGTCCTGGTGGTACTTGACTTCATTAAGCAGGGCAGCTACTTCAGCCAGATACTCAGCAAACTCGCAAGTACCCGGAGCTTTCAGGCGAAGAGCAACGGTGTTGGCAAACATGCCTACTATAGACCGGCTATTGGATTCGGCACGCCCGCTCATGGCAGCACCGACTACCACATCTTCACTGGCGGTATATTTGCTCAGGACCATGCCGATGACTGCCACCATAAGTGTATAGGCTGTCACCCCATAATGGCGGGCAGTATCATCGATTGCTTTGGTGGCCATAGTCCATTCCACCGTACGGTCCGGAACCGGTAAGATATCAGGTCTGATGGGCCGGGTGGGCATATCGTATTCGGGTAATCCATCACGGAACATATCCATGAAAAAAGTCTCAGCTTCCGGCCCGCGCGGATGTTCCTTGCGCCAGACTGCCCAGTCAAAAAGATCCGGTCCGGGCGCCGGCAAGGCCTTGCCATTATAAAGGTCCTCGAGATCTTTAATCAGGATTCCGGCGCAAGATCCGGCCAGGACGATATGGTGGAAGGCCAAAAGCAGAACTCCGCTCCCAGGCCCGGTCACCAGCAGGCTGAAGCGGAAGAGGGGACCGGTTTCCAGGTCATAGGGCCGGTTCAGCTCATTGATCCTGTCTTCGACCTCTTCCGGAGTGCATTCCAGGCGAAGGAGCTTTACAGGGACCTCATCATGAATTACATGGCGATACTCGCCCTCATATACAGGATAAGAAGAGCGCAAGATGCGGTGACGAGCCACCAGCCCCTTAAGTGCATCCTCCCAACGATCTGCATCGATTTTTCCCTTGAGCAAAAGAGTGTCTTCAATATTGTAGGCGAGCGTACCGGGATGGAGAGCATATTCCGCCACCATTTGGCTTTCGGCATCGGTCAAGGGCCAATAAGGGCGGTCTGCTGCAGGCAGGAGTTCCTCTTTCTCAGATAAGTGGGAGGCCAGGGCTTTGGGGGTGCGCAGGGAAAACAGCAGGCCAAGCTCCAGGTCCGGCAGGATAGACTGTAAGCGGACAGCGGATATGGAGTCGCCTCCCAAAAGGACGAAATCATCCAGAATGCCCACCCGGTCAATGCCCAGGACCTTGCCAAAGGCCATGCAGAGGCGTTCTTCTTCTGCGTTAGTCGGTGCCTGGTAGTCTGCCTTGAAACGTTCTATATCCGGAGCTGTGATGGACTTCCGGTCGATCTTGCCATTGGGGTTCAAAGGCAGTGACTCCACCTGTTCCATGAGAGCAGGCATCATATAGTCGGGAAGAAAGCCACGAATTGCCTCCTCTACCTTTCTGGCGGGAAGGTCCTGATCAGCTGTATAGACAGCGTAAAGGCTTTCTTGTCCGGATGCGTTTTTATAAGCTGTGACTACGGCCTGCCGGGCAGGTGTAAGTCGGACAATGGCTGCTTCAATCTCGCCCGGTTCCACTCGGAATCCACGGATTTTCAGCATCCAGTCTTTCCGATTAACGTACTCAAGGACGCCGTCCTCTCTTAGATAACCCAGGTCGCCTGTCCGAAAGAGCCTGTCATCTCCATGACCTTCGGAAAAGGGGTTGGGAATAAATTTTTCTCTGCTGAGCTCGGGCAGGTTAAGATAGCAGCTTGCAATTTGCCCGCTGACACAAATCTCTC
>JAAYEX010000140.1 GCA_012728535.1 Clostridiaceae bacterium
CTTCTTCTGCCATTTTATTGATTAGCTCGTATATCTCCAGTTTTGCGCCGACATCAATTCCCCTGGTCGGCTCATCCATAATAATTATGTCTGACTCCGCATTCAGCCATTTCGCCACTACAACCTTTTGTTGATTTCCGCCTGAGAGATACAGAACTTTTTGTTCTCTTGAGGGAGTCTTAATGCTCATCACATCGATGAGTTCATCTGCAATTTTATTCTCCATCTTTTTCTTAAGAAATAGCTTTGATCCGATCTTAGTCAAATTGGCCATTACTATATTGCTTTTCACGGTGTAGTCCAGAGTCAACCCCTCTTCTTTTCTGTCTTCAGTTAAGAACGCAAGACCTAGCTTTTTAGAATCTTTAGGACTCTTTATTTTACTGGCCTTACCTTTAACCTGCACTGAACCGCCATCTATATAATCAATTCCGAACAAGGCACGCATTGTTTCTGTTCTGCCTGACCCCACAAGGCCTGCGATGCCCAGCACCTCACCCTCATGTAGTGTGAAATTTACAGTAGAGTCTATTCCTTTTCTCTTAAGATTCTCAACTTTTAATACTTCTTCTCCGATCTTATGAATACGCTTAGGGTATGTTTGATCGATCTCTCTTCCTACCATCATTTCAACAATTTGATCGTTTTCGACTTCTCCAACGGGTTTTGTATCGATCATTCGCCCATCACGCATAACACTGACTGAATCGCAAATTTCAAAGATTTCATCAAGTCTGTGTGATATATAAATGACCGATATTTCCCGATTTTTAAGCTCACGAATAATATCGAACAGTTTTTTCAATTCTGCATGAGTCAATGTCGCCGACGGTTCATCCATGAGTATTATCCGCGCATCATGGCTTAGTGCTTTAGCAATCTCAACCATCTGCTTGCCTGCGATACTTAAGCCCTTTACCTCTTGTTTAGGGTTCGCATTGAAACCGATGCGGTCAAGAAGAACTTGCGCTTCTTTATAAATGTTCTTCCATTTAACGATTTTTCCTTTTTCAGTCAACCTGCCGGCAAATATGTTCTCTGCTATGGAAAGGTCATCTACAAGATTCAGTTCCTGAAAGATTATACTTATCCCATTTTCTGCAGCAACAGAAGGTGTATTGATATGAACTTCTTTACCATCAATCAGAACCATTCCCTGATCCATCTTGTAGTTCCCGTTCAATATCTTCATGAGAGTAGATTTGCCTGCACCGTTTTCTCCGACGAGTGCTCTTATTTCCCCTCTATCTATGCTGAGCGACACATCGTCAAGAGCCCTGACTCCCGGAAATGTTTTACTTATATTTTTGATTTCAAAGAAGATCTTTTCCATTTTGCTTCTCCATTTTTAAAAAAAGCCGGTGAGACCGGCTTTTTTTATTCAAATTGCACAGTACTTATTAAAATGCAGCTAAATCAACATTCTCTTTAGTTACAAGTTCCATACCGATAATCTGGATTTTGTCCGGAGATTTTCCATCAGCGACATCCTTGAATAGCACCATACCTTGTCTGGAGAAGAAGGCAGGAGGATAGGAAATCGTAAACAGGAATTTATCTTCTTTAATTGCAGGTATTGAACTCTCATAGAAGCCCTGCGAAGCTATTTTTATCTGGTCCTGTTTTCCGGCAGACTCAATTGCTTCCCAAACGCCCCATGCCATTCCATCATCCTGTACAACAAAGGCGTCTAAATCCGGGTTAGCAGTAATGATATCTTCTGCTGCAGCCATAGCTTTTTGACGATCCCAGTCACAGAATACTTCCTGAACGATTTCAATTCCCGGATATTTGTCAAAAACTTCCCGCATACCTTCTGAACGAAGTCTCGCATTGTCAGCACCAGTGAGACCACCGATCAAAGCAACCTTTCCTTCTTCGCCCTGGAGCTCAATATATTTCTCAGCTTCAAGGATTCCGGATTCTTTCTGTCCAAAAATTACTTGATATACCTTGTCTTTAAGAGGATCGTCATCTCCCTGACCGTAATAGTTAATTACGGTGATACCTGCATCTGCAGCTTTTTGCTGAGAGGGATTCAATGCCGCATTATCA
>JAAYEX010000141.1 GCA_012728535.1 Clostridiaceae bacterium
ATCCAACTTATCTATTACTTGATAGGATCGTGAATTTATATCCAATGCCCTTATCTGAGCTGCGTCGATGACACCGGTAATCACACTATTTTGCGTATGCAAAGCAATATCCGTAGGATATTTCTGTTCTCTGCCTGTAATTGGAAGGACCCAGGCAAATTTAGTTAAATTGGTGAATTCAGTCCGGCTCACTATCAGACAGGGCCGCCTTTTACCTTTTTCGTTTCCTTTTGAAGGCTCCAGGTCGATTATGACTATGTCATACTGCTCTACCATTTTTCACGACCGACCGGCTCACCCCAGTCCATTTCCTCCAGGTCGTAGTCTCCGCCTTCTTCTACAAACAAGGCCCAGCGTTCTTGAAAAGATTCCGCACTTTTTTCCAGAATGATTCTTCCGGCACTGTCGACATAGTAGTCAACCGCATCCCCCACCATAAGGTTGGCTTCTTCCAGGATGGCTTTTTGCAAGGTAATCGCTTGACTATTGCCACTCTTGTAGATTGTCGTTTTGATCTTTTTCATAAGCTGCATATCCTTTTTGCTTTACAATAACGATACCCTATGTATAGACATTTGTCTATACATAGGGTAAATCTCAGCCTCTGAAGCCTCCGTCCACGCCCAGAACCTGGCCGGTAATAAAAGATGCCTTGTCTGAAACTAGGAAGGCCACGGCTTCTGCGACCTCACGCGGTTCTCCGACCCGGCACATGGGTGTCTCTTCACATAGGGCAGCCACTTCTTCTTCGCTGAACTCCTTGAGCATGTCCGTGTTGATGACTCCGGGCGCGACTGCATTAACCCGGATACCGGCCGGTGCAACCTCACAGGCCAGAGACCGGGTGAGTCCGATCAGACCTGATTTGCTCGAAGCATAGGCTGTCTCGCAGGAAGCTTCCGAGCAGCCCTCATAGGTACCCCAGACGGAAGCGCCATTCAAAATGCTGCCATAGCCCCGTCTGACCATCAGGGGAAGTACAGCCCTGCACAGGCGAGAGGCCGAGGTCAGGTTCACTGAAATAATCCGCTCCCAGACTTCTTCCTCTGTAGTAGTCAAAAGCCCCCACTGGGCAATGCCGGCATTATTTACTAAGACATCAAGTTTGTTATTGCTGGCCAGGATAACTTCCGCAATCATTTGCTTGACATCCTTCTGGGAAGTAATGTCAGCGGGAAAAAGGTCAGCCGAACCTCCGGCATTTATAATTTTCTCCTGAAGAGCTTTGGCTTCATTATGGGAACGGAAATAATTAATAAAAACGTGATAGCCTTCCCGCGCCAGTGTTTCGGAGATTGCTGCGCCGATGCCCTTGGCACCACCCGTTATTAATACATTCTTTTTAGTATGATTTGTCTCTGTCATATGTCTCAACTCTTTCTATAGAAGCGTCAGCAAGAATTTGTTAGAGTCGATTATAAGGTACAATTGCTAATTAATAGATCTATTTTCCATGCTTATGCTTCTCTTTAAAGCATTGGCAAGCTTCCGGAGGTGTTTATGAGGAGAAAAGACCGCGAGATGTCTCGCGAGTATGGACTTTCAGTTATCGACAGGTCTGCTTTCGGAATACTTAGCGTGAAAGACCCTGACAATCCCGATCTTCCTTACTCCATCCCCTTGTCCATCGTTCGTCTTGGTGAAAAGCTTTATTTCCACTCTGCCAGGGACGGACGCAAGTATGAGCTTTTGCAGGATGGCCCGCAGGTTCGGATTGTCTTTGTGGACCGGGTCCGGGTACCTGACCTTTTCTCTGAAAAAGAATTGCAAGACCTGTCGGACCAGGGGAAATATGGTGACTTTCTGAGTAAAGTCTTCACAACAGAGTTTTCCTCAGCTATTGTCACAGGCAGAGTTGAAAGCATCGATTACGCTGACAAGGCTGATGAATTTCGCCTGGCCATGCGAGCTGTCTGTGAAAAGTATACTCCCGACAAAATGGATTTCTTTGATTCGGCCCTGGACTTCAGCCTCAAGAGACTGGCTGTATTTTCCATATCCATTGACTCCATCACGGCTAAGCGCAAAAAATTCGATGCCGACGGAGAAGAAATGAAATGGCAGCGCGACGATACGATAGAATATAAATATTCATAACAGATATAAGAGAAAGAGTGAATCGATATGACAGTTAATGAAAAAATCTCCGCCCTGCGCCGTCTCATGCAGGAGCACGGGCTTTATGCCTACTATATCGGTACCGCAGACCCGCACAATTCCGAATACATAGCTGATCATTTCCGCTCCCGTGCCTTTATGTCAGGCTTCGGGGGCTCGGCCGGCACCTTGGTCGTCACAATGGATCAGGCCTTGCTCTGGGCGGACGGCCGCTATCACATTCAGGCAGCCGGAGACCTTGAAGGCAGCGAAATCATCCTGATGAAGGATGGTGCTCCGGGAGTGCCCAAAACACCGGACTGGCTGGCTGATAATCTGCCTCAGGCGTCAAAACTCGCTATCGGAGGCTCACTACACTCCGATAACGAAATCGGCCGCCTGGCTTTAAAGCTCAGCCGTAAGGAGATTTCATTAATTACGGACCTTGATCTGGTAGATCAAATTTGGGAGGACAGGCCCCCTCTGCCACAGGGAAGGGTCAGATCACATCCCCTCAAATATGCCGGTGAAACTACGGCTGAAAAGATCGCCGGAGTCAGGGCACTGATGAAGCAGGACCTAGCTGACGCAGCCTTTTATGTCGGTCTGGACGACATTATGTGGCTGGCCAATTTACGGGGAGAAGATGTTCCCGGCAATCCCGTCACCCTCTCCTATGCTTTGATTGAAAAAGACAAGGCTACTCTTTTCATAAATATGGATAATCTCGATGACGGCCTTGCCGAAACACTGGCAGACCAGGGCCTGACTCTTGCACCCTATGACAGTGTACGGGATGCTTTGCGCAGCCTGCTTGCCGAGAGAATTGTGCTCGACCGCGATCGTGTCAGCCGCAGTCTGGTTGAGGCTTTACCCAGGGGCAGCAAGATTATCGTCAAGAGTGATTACCTGCAGGGCATGAAAGCAAAGCTCAATGATATCCAGCAACAAGCCCAGCTTGAGGCGGGAATACGCGACAGTGCCTATGTCACAGCATATCTTTACTTTGTTAAACACAAGGCGGTGGAACTCGGTCATAACGAGTATTCGGTCACAGCGGAGCTGGAGCGCCTGCGCCGCCGGGACCCTCTATACATGGAGGCAAGCTTTTCCACCATCTCCGCTTACGGTCCTAATGCAGCCATGATGCATTATCAGGCGACAGAAGAAAGTAATGCCGATCTTGAGGCTCACGGACTGTATCTTGTTGACTGCGGTGCACAGATGTGGGACGGGACCACCGATATTACCCGCACCATCGCTCTGGGAGAATTGACCGAGGCCGAGAAAGAAGCCTATACCCTGACCCTGCGTTCACACATTGCCCTGGCCTCTCTGCCCTTCCTGAAAGGGAGCAGCGGAGTAGCCCTTGATGCAGTTGCCCGCAGTGTCGTCTGGCGCGAAAACTTCGATTACAAGTGCGGAACCGGCCATGGTGTCGGTTTTGTCGCCGGTGTGCACGAGGGTCCCCAGCGCCTGTCCGCCAATATCAATGTCGGCAGTCAGACCTTTGAGCCCGGTATGGTCATTACTATCGAGCCAGGCATTTACCTTGAAGGCGAATTAGGTGTACGTCTTGAAAATGACTACATTGTCGTACCTTCAGCTTTTGAAACAAATACACAGGGTGATATTTTTTATAGCTTTAAGACTTTCATCTTTGTGCCCTTTGATCGTGACGCCATTCTTGTGGAAAAAATGAGCGCCGCCGAACTGACCTGGCTCAATGACTACCATGCCCAAGTCCGGGAAGTACTCTTGCCGCGCCTGGAAGATGAAGCTGTAAGGGAATATGTTTTGAGAGAAACTGAAGCCTTTCCGATTGAGGTTTGATTATGCTTGAGATTAAAAGCCTGGAAACCGGCTATTTAGCTGCAAGACCCTCCCCTCTCGGGGACAAAAGTGGCAGACTGCGCGTCGCGGCTGCGACGCCGCACATATTGCCGGGAGATGTTGACCATAATACCTCCGCCGTCTGTCAGCTGATCAGCGAAGCTGATGCAAGTCAGGTTGATGTCATTGTTTTCCCTGACCTGGTCCTGAGCGGAGCCAGCTGTGGAGACCTTTTTTTCCAGCGGGCCTTAGTTGATGCTGTCCTCGAGGGCCTGGGCAAAATTCTACTGGAAAGTGAATCCATGGACATGCTGATCTGCCTTTCACTCCCCCTGCTTTTGGATGACAAGCTGCTTAAAGTCAGTGCTTATCTTTTTCAGGGTGAAATAGTAGGTGTACGTACTTCGGATAATCTCAGCAGTGCTGAGAAGCGTTGGTTCACACCTGCTTCTGAGATCGAAGGCCTCTATGACCACAGCTACGAGCTTTTGCTTGAGGATCCTGATTTCACCAAGGACCTTCTGGCCGACGATCGCGACCTGGTCTGGTGGCAAATGATTAACAGGGAGGGGGCCAGCTGTCCTCTGGTCGTTCAGGATCTTACGGCTGCTCTGAGCGAACTGGCAGAACCTCTTGCCAGTGACGATGAAGATAATATAAGTTTTTCCTGTGATTTATCGCCGCTTGATTTTATACCCGAGTATATTCACCGCTATCCTTTTACTCTGGAAAAGTCTTCCCATGTGATTTCCGGCTTGAGGGTCCTGGCGGAGATACCTGCTGCTGCAAAACCTTATGCTGCCGGGGGCATGCGGTATTTTTCACAGCCGGAGCAGATTCTGCCACTGAGTAAGGAGGCGAGCCGGCCGGCGCCCCTGGCAGAAGCAGGTCAGCCTGCTTTTCCTCTCTTGGCAATTTCCGATGCCAGACCCGAATACCCTCTTTTCTACAGGCAACTGCGCTCCTACCTGCTGGAGCGTTCTGCCAGGGACGAATGCGTCATCGTTTACGCCGGTGCGGGTGAAAGTGAATCCACTTCACTCCATGTCTATGCCGGCCACCGCCTTATTTGTGCCAACGGCCGCCTGCTGGCAGAAGGGGAGGCCTTTGACAGCGGCCTGACCCTGGCTGACTTGGATTTGGAAGATCTTTTTACAGGAGATAAGCCGGCTGACCTCCTGCCTGCCAGTGACATCAGAGGCGATTCCGGCCTTGCAAGGGAATTTCCCTTTATGCCGCCGGAGCGGAGTGACTGGCCCGAGTTTTCTTACCAGATTCTCGACTTGCAGGCACGCGGCCTGGCCGAAAGGCTGCGTTTGCTGGGATCCCAGCCTGTTCTGGGTCTTTCCGGAGGAGTCGACTCGACACTGGCCTTACTGGTCTGCCTGCGGGCCTGCCAGATACTCGAGCGTCCGGCTGATGACATCCTTTGTGTCTCAATGCCGGGTCCGGGTTCTTCACCGCGCTCTGTAGCTATTTCCGAAAGTCTGGCCCAAGCTTGCGGCTGTGATCTGGTGACCATAGACATAGGTCAGGCTGTCCAACTGCACCTCAAAGCAATCGGCCATGACGGGTCCCCCGACCACACTTTTGAAAATGCCCAGGCCCGTGAGCGTACGCAGATTTTAATGGACCTGTCTAATTTTAAAAACGGTATTGTTGTCGGAACCGGCGACCTGTCTGAGCTGGCTCTGGGATTTTGCACTTACAATGGAGATCAGATGTCCATGTACAGTGTGAATCATTCCGTACCCAAGACTTTGGCCCGCATAATGCTGGAGACATTTGCTGCCGACCTGCTGACGGGTAACAGGAGCACTGCTTCACCGGATCAATTTTTCCCTCAAGAGAAAGATACGCAGCTGGCGCTGGCAAACTTGTTGCGCGAAATCGTGTCCAGGCCGGTCTCACCGGAGTTGCTGCCGCCCGACGAGGACGGAACTATTACGCAGAAAACCGAGGAGATTATCGGCCCCTATGAGCACAATGACTTTTTCCTCTTTTATCTGTTTTATGATGGCCGCCATCCGAAAGTAGTCTATGAAATGGCCTGTGATACCTTCCAAAACACGCCCGGGGAGAAGCTGAAGGATGAGATGATCAGGTTTATCTCAAGATTTATCCGTAACCAGTTCAAACGCCAGCCCATGCCGGACGGGGCCCAGGCATTACCTTATTCACTATCACCTCACGGTGCCTTTCAACTGCCCGGAGATTTATCTGAGCAAAGCCTTCTGGATGCCCTGGAAGACTTGTAGCAGTCTGAGGCTGACTTGCTCTAAACAACTGTTAGTTCAGCTAACAATTTCTAATGTAAATATGACAGTACGGGCTAGAAAAGTTTCACTAGTTATGTCCTGATGCAGGATTATAACGGGCCGTTTTCTGTTAGCATATAATGCACACGACATTTTTTCCGAAGGAGACGTAAAAAGGAGGAAATGCCTCATTTGAGGCTGAATGATATGGCCCCGGCTTATAGTGCAGAAGACGTATGGCGTACTTGTTACAATCGAGTTTTAAAGGATGAAATCCAACCCTTGACCTATAACACCTGGTTTGCTAAAGCAGTGCCATTTTATGCGGATGACCAGGTTTTCGGCCTTGCTGTTCCGAATAATGTAGTCCGCGATTTCATCGTACCTTACAAGTCAATAATTGAATCCGCATTAAAGCAGGTCACCCATATCCTCTACAGGCTGCAGGTTATTGTCCGCCCCGACGGTACTGTGCCGGAGCCGGTTGCTGAAACTGACCGCGAAACTTCAAACGGGGTCAGCTTGCAGCGGGGCCAACTCAATCCCGAATATACTTTTGATTCTTTTATCGTGGGCAGCAACAATGAGTTCGCCCACGCTACCTGTGTTTCTGTCGCCTCAATGAAAAACCCCCGCAACAATAATCCGCTCTTTATTTATGGCGGCTCCGGTCTGGGAAAGACCCATCTCCTCCATGCCATCGGCAACCGGGTCAGCCTCGATTATCCTGTCAAACGCGTTGTTTACGTTCAATCAGAACAGTTTGTCAATGAACTTATCGCCTGCATTCAGAATAATGATTACACCTCCTTTCGCGAAGATTACCGTTTTGCCGACATGCTGCTGATAGACGATATTCAGTTCATTGAAGGCAAGGAGCGCATGCAGGTTGAGTTTTTCCACACCTTCAACATGCTCTATGAATCCGGTAAGAACGTTGTTCTGACCTGCGATAAGCAACCGCAGAATCTGACATCTCTGGAGGAGCGCCTACGTACAAGGTTGATGAGTGGTCTAACTGCAGATATCGGACCGCCGGATTATGAAACGCGCCTGGCCATCCTGGGCAAGCTCCAACAAGCCCTGCAGACTTCGGTCTCGGAGGAGATTATTGAATACATAGCCACCAATATCACCAACAACGTGCGCGAACTCGAAGGTGCCTTCAAAACCATTCATGCCCTTTATGCTTTAGGAACCGATGTCACCCTGGACCGGGCCAAGCACGTCCTGCGCAATCTTATCCAGCCCGGTGCCATGCGCCCTCTGACCTGCGATTTCATCATGGAGGTGGTCGGCAATTATTATGGTGTTTCGGTTGATGACATCAAATCACGTAAACGCAGCCAAAATATTGTCATGCCTCGCCGCATTGACATGTATCTGTGTCGCAATAAATTGAACCTTACCTACGAAGAAATCGGAGATGCCTTCGGGGGTAAGAACCATGCCACAGTCTTACACGCTTGTGATAAAATGAATGAAGATTTGGAGACAGATTTTGACATCCGGGAAGCCCTGGAAAAGGTCGAGGCAAGATTACAGTAATTAACAATTTTGTGCACATTTGTGAATAACTTACTGTTAAATGCCTGTTGAGAGATTGTTAACGGATTTTCTTTGTGAATAGTAAGTGGTTGTTCATATTTCTTCACACTCTTTTCACAATATCTTCACATCGCAAAGCTCCGACCGGACCAATCTGAAAGCAGATTTTGCACACTATTAACAGACCATAATAAGAGGATGAAGAAATAGCTATATATAGCGGCAGCAGGAAAACGGCCCCACAAAAACGATCCTAATGACAAAAGCACAAAAGGGCTTAGGAGGAAAAAATGAGACTGAACTGTTCACGGAAAAGATTAATGGATTCGATCAATATTGTTTCCAAAGCAGTAGCCACACGTACACCGATGCCTATTTTGGACGGAATCCTGATGAATGCGTCTGACGGTCTGACTCTGACGGGTTATGACATGGAAACCGGCATCGAAGCCCGTATGGAAGCGGATATTCTTGCTTCCGGCAGTGTTGTTGTCCCTGCCCGGGTTTTTACGGAAATTGTGCGGCGTTTACCGGAAGATGATGTTTTCATCGATACGGACGACAAGCATATGGTGAAAGTTGAGAGCGGTTCCAGCTCATTTAATATACGCGGTTTGTCAGCAGATGATTATCCGGCCCTGCCGATTGTTGAACATGACCGCAGCCTGGTTTTAGAGCAGAAAATGTTTAAAGATATGATTCAGCAGACTAAGTTTGCTGCTTCAACCGACGACAGCCGCCCGATTTTGAAGGGTATAAACGTAATTTTCGAAAATGGCGAGCTGACTCTGGTTACTATTGACGGCTTCAGATTGGCCGTGCGCAAGGAAAAGATCAAGGAAGACCAGCAGGAAGCCATGCAGTTCATAGTTCCTGCCAGGGCTATGGAAGACGTATCTCATGTTTTGAGTGACAGTGACGATCTGGTCACCATCGGCCCCTCACATAACTATGTCCTCTTTGATACCGGTAATATAAAAATTGTTTCACGCCTGATTCAGGGAGAGTTCCTCAGCTATAAGAGCATCTTGCCCAGCGGAAACAAAACCAGCCTTGTCGCAGATCCACAAGTTCTCCTGTCCGCCATTGAGCGCGCTTCTATTGTCATAGACCGTGACGAGAAACGTTTCCCGGTTACTTTAGAGACACCGGATGAGGATACCCTTATTATCAGTTCAAAGACGGATATCGGCATGTCACGTGAAGAACTCAGTATTGCCCTGACCGGCGAATTGGTTGATATAGACTTTAACCCCAAATTGTTTATGGATGCCTTAAAGGAAATTCAGGACGAAAAAATTACTGTTTCTTTCCAGGGCAGTGTCGGTCCCTGTTCTATCCAGCCTCTGGAGGGAGAGAGTTTCTTTTACCTGGTGCTGCCCCTGCGTCGTTAGTACTCCATGCGTTTGACTTCACTGAGGCTGACGAACTTTCGCAACTACGGAAAACTTGACCTGTCATTTAATGATGGCATTCATGTTTTTTACGGGGACAATGCCCAAGGCAAGACAAACCTGCTCGAAGCCATCTTTCTTTGTACCTGTGCCCGCTCACACCGGACCGGCCGTGACGAGGAACTGATTTTACATGGTGAGAATTTCTACAAAAGCGAAGTGGTCTTTTTAACCGACAGGGGTCTGGAAGAGAAGGTATCCTTTGCTTACATCCTGCCTGAAGCCCTCAATTCTTCGCGATCCTCCAGCAAGATGGCCTATAACGATATTGAAGTTTCAAACATTTCTGAAATGATCGGACTCTTCCATGCTGTGATTTTCGCTCCGGAAGACCTGCAAATAGTAAAGGGCGGTCCCGGCGGCCGCCGTCGTTTTCTTGATCTTCTGATATCTCAGACCAGCCGGCTGTATTTCCGGGCCTTACAAAGATATAGCC
>JAAYEX010000142.1 GCA_012728535.1 Clostridiaceae bacterium
GAGATGTCGAACGTAGCAAAGCTGCGCACCAGGTGGAATACGAGTACAGCCGGCAGGAGATGAGATGAATAACAATGACATAAAAGTATACTGCAGGGACCTTAATCGCTACGGGCAGGCAGTCTGCGTCGAGCTGGCTACAAATGGTGAACCGGCAGAAGACAAAAGCATTATCTTTGCGGACGGCCTATTACCGGGCGAAAGCGGCTTTGTCACAGTCGTCGAAGCCCGTAAAAACTATCGGGTGGCAAATATGAGCAGACGTATTGACGACAGCTCGGATCGCGTCGTTGCACCCTGCCCGATTGCTGATGACTGCGGCGGCTGTCAGACTCAGGCTCTATCCTATCCCGCCAGTCTGCGCTGTAAAGAAAACAACGTCAGGCAGGCACTTAGCCGGATCGGAGATCTTGAGCTTGAGGATAAGATCAAGCCAATCCTTGGTTCGGATGAGCCTTTTGCGCATTACCGTAATAAAATGGTGTATCCGCTGGATCTGATTGAGGGAAAGCCTACACTTGGTTTTTACCGGGCCCGTAGCCATGACCTGATCACTACTGAGCTTTGCCTGATCGAGCCTTACCCAGGTGGCCGCTTACGTGCCCTGATGCCTGAATTGATGATAAAGCACGGCCTTTCTGTTTACGACGAAAGGACACACACGGGAGACCTTCGTTTTGTGACCCTGCGGGTAACACCAAATTCAAGTGATGCGGATAGGCCTCCGGAGCAAATGGTGATCCTGACTTCACGCCTTGAGAAGGATGCATATTTTGCTTTGGCAGAAGACCTCCTGCAAGAGCCCGGCATCGTTTCTGTCTATCTGAATCTTCAGACTCATCGGGGCAATGTAATTCTGGGCGAAAAATTTATCCTGCTCGGAGGTGAAGAAACGCTCTCCTTTAATCTGGATGGCAGCAGTTTCTCCCTGTCTCCGGGCGCCTTCTTCCAGATCAACTATGAGCAGATGATTAAGCTTTACCGACTGATAACTGCATTAATAAAAGATATTCACATGGATAATCATTTGACTGAGATTATTGACCTTTACTGTGGGGTCGGCTCTATCGGCTTGTACGTACTCAATGAATTGAGAAAAAATGAGTCTCCCCCCCTGCCTCATTTGTTGGGAATTGAAGTTGCCGGACAGGCAGTCGCTGATGCCATAGAAAACGCGAGGCTTAACGACTTTGATGAGTCGGAGTATGACTTTGTACATGCTGCGGCAGAAGATAGCTTGAAATATATAAAAGAGGCCGACTCGGACAGGACGCTGGTGATCGTGGATCCTCCACGCAAGGGTCTTGAGCAGGAGCTTATTTCTGTACTGGTAGATCATGGCCCCTCTCAGATACTCTATGTCAGCTGCAACCCCGCAACCCTGGCCAGAGATCTTAAGGAGCTGGCCGGAGTATATGAAGTCCAACTGGTTCAGCCTGTCGATATGTTCCCCTGGACCACGCATGTTGAGACGGTGGTGTTGATGACAATAAAGAACTAGAAGAACCTAATAACAAGAAGGGATCCTCGAGTAGATACAGCTACTGCCTGACACGGCAAAATAAAATCCTAAAAGCCGACAGCAATAAATAGCATTTGATAGTCATAGCCATTTGCAGAGGTAGTTAAAAATGAAAATTGCCTGGTTTTGTGTTCCGGCACATGGTCATACAAATCCTACACTAGCTTTAGTCAAGGAATTAATTGATGCAGGGCATGAAGTTCATTATTTTTCCTTTGAGTTGTTTAAAGAAAAACTTGAAAATTTAGGAGCTCATTTTATTGCTTGTGATGGCTATGCTTCCGAAATGGAAGATAAAGAAAATGCGGACAGGATAGGGAAAGATATGGCGTTCGCAACCGAGTTGCTTGTAAGCTCAACACTGGCCTTAGATGAAATGCTGGCGGAAAACATTGAAGCAATCAAGCCGGATATTATTGTATCTGACTCAATTGCCTATTGGGGAAAGTTGACGGCAAAAAAATATAATATTCCATACGTATCTTCTACCACGACATTTGCATTTAATAAGTATTCATCTAGATACATCAAGCGTGGTGCAATAGAAATTATTAAAATGCTTCTGGCCATGCCAAGAATAAACAAACAAATCAAGAAACTTAACTGGAGAAAAAACAATATATATCTCTATGGGCACGGTGAATAAGAATAAGGAATTCTACCTTAATTGTGTTGATGCTCTGAAAACAACTGATTATCAGGTAATTATTTCTCTGGGAAACAGCTATCATCATTTTAAAAACTTGCCTGATAACATTCAGGTATATGAATCCGTTGATCAAATGGCGGTACTGTCGATTTCAGATGCTTTTATTACCCATTGCGGTATGAATTCTGCCTCTGAGGGATTGTATTTTGAAGTGCCTTTAATTCTTTTTCCTCAAACTCCCGAGCAAGGTGCAATGGCAAACAGAGTAGAAGAACTTGGGGCAGGATTTAAGCTGAAGTCAATTGGTAAAGAGGAAATATTAAGAGCAATTAATGAAGTTCTGAATAATCCCTTGTATAAAGAAAACGCGGTGAGGATTTCAAAAAGTTTTAAATCTTGCGGTGGCGCAAAAGAAGCAAGGTTTTTTTAGAAACGATTCTGTCATGCCCTGATTGTGCTCATTGACCGGACACCTTCATACAGTGTGACAGAGCAGTTTAGATGTCAGTAACTCGCGAGTGGTCAGGTTAGATTTTTTTTTGGAGAATTTTTGAGTTTGTGTAGTCAGGTCGAATGTTGCTATAAAAAATATAAAAAAGGCTAATCATTATAACGAAAATATATTCTTTTATGATATAATGCTAATTTAACTTAACAGAGCATATTTCTGTTTTAGGAGGAAGTCATGGGGGAATCAAGACAATATAAGTTTTCTTGGGATCTTTTAGGAGATTTATCAATAGGCAGGCCCAACCTGGGTAATACTACAAGGGTAGAAGTCTATAGACTAATGCAGTATACCTTTAGAGATATTTTAGAGGCTACTTATGGGACTGAAGAGACGGATAGGATTTTTTATGATGCCGGCTACATGGCCGGAACAGAGTTTTTTAAGCACTATTTACATAAAATAAATAATATCAAAGACTTAATAAAAGAACTACAATCCCTGTTTAATGAATTAGGAATAGGCATACTCAGAATAGAGAAACTAGATATGGATAAAGGAGAAATAGTTCTTACTGTATCGGAAGATTTAGACTGTTCGGGTTTGCCGGAAAATGGAATTGAAATCTGTATTTATGATGAGGGCTTTATAAGCGGTCTATTGGAAGCATTTACAGGAAAGGCTTTTAAGGTTAAAGAGATTGACTGTTGGTGCACCGGAGACAGGACTTGTCGTTTTAAAGCTAATGTAGAACATTAAATAATTGTAGGTGAAATGCAAAATGAACAAGGAGATTGCTTACATTAAATCACTTTTGATGGATGCTAGTCCTCCGGAGAAGTTGCCAGAAGATTTGAGAGCTATTGAAGGAATTGAACAGATTGATTTTATAATTAGAAGTCTGAGAGAGGGACTCTATGATATCTGCAATGGGAATCTGGATGAAACTATTAAAGGCACAGGCTATTTAGTAGGTACAGCAAAAAACATTCAGGCTACTTTCAGGCACTTGATTTGGCAAATTGAAAATATATATTCAGGCGATTTTTCACAGGAGATCCAATTTTTGGGGGAGATTTCCCAAAGTTTAAATAAAGGGGCTAAAAAGTTGGAGAGCCACATCAATAGTATGTCGGAAAAAGAAAAAGAGCTAGTAGAATTAAGCGAATTAGATCATTTAACTAAAATATATAATCGAAGAAAATTAGAGGAAATTATAAACAAAGAAACTGAGGAGGCCAAGGAGTCAGGAAGCAAATTTTCTGTTTGTATTCTAGACATAGATGATTTCAAATTAGTTAATGATAATTTTGGTCACTTAGTGGGAGATGAGGTTATTAATAAAATTGCCTGCACTGTTAATCTAAATATCAGAGCCGTAGATTATCTTGGGAGATGGGGAGGCGAAGAATTTTTAGTTGTTTTTCCAAATATCGGTATAGACGAGTCCTTTAAAATAGCTGAAAGAATTAGAAAAGCAATAGAAAAAGATGATTATGCGGACATAGGTAAAGTTACGGCAAGTTTTGGAGTGGCGGAATATAGCAAAGATATAAACAGCGATGATCTTGTCCATAAAGCGGATAAAGCTATGTATAGAGCCAAACTACTTGGTAAAAATCAAGTATGTAAAATTGAATGATTCCAGCCTTTCATTTGGTGCCAGGCACGCAAGATATTCAGCTAGGGGTTTATTATAGCTTCTCTTATTCCGGCAATCATATCGGAGGCCCTGACCGCTATACCGATACTAGCCTCCATTGCTCCTTCAATACTCTTATCAATGGTCGCTATAGGTGTATATCTTATTATTAAAACCAGTATCTACAACGGCTCTTTTTCTATTATCTTGCAGGAAGATTCCTATACGCCCGGCAAGAAGAAAAATAGCACGATATATGGAAGAATAGCCGGTATCTACTAGTTAAGCATTGTCACCATATATTTGGCAATTAGTTTTATTTTTGGCAAATGGGATTCCTCATGGATTATATGGCCCATTGCCGGTGTACTATTTGGTGTAATTAGCATTATCACTTCGATTTTTATTGATGATTAGGTAAAATACATAAGATACTGAATCCTTAAGATTATGGAGAAACATCAATGCAGGTTGGAAACATCATATTTGCCGCTACATGTTGGCTATGCGCATTGATTTTCGCTGCAATTGCTCTTTGGGCATTCAAACGAAAAGATCCGATGCATTTTTGGTCAGGGACCAGAATAAGATCCGAAGAAATTTCTGATATTCCTTCCTACAATCGGGCAAACGCTTTGATGTGGTCAACATATGCTGTTTCAATGATCGTGACAGGTATATTAGCTCTTTTCAACATAAATATTGCAGCAATATTATTAGTAATCATCTGCCTACCCGGACTTTTTGTCTTAATCCTTGTCTATAATCGAATTTAC
>JAAYEX010000021.1 GCA_012728535.1 Clostridiaceae bacterium
GAGGTGCAGCTAATGCTGCGCGCAGTACAAATGTAAATCGTAATAAAAATCGCAAAAAAAGGACAGGCCAGCGAGCCGGCGGCCAGCAGAGCCGTAAGCAACAAAGTCAAAAAGCAACAGGGCAACAGGGCCAGAAGCGGATTGTAACCGGGGACCAGCAAAGCGGCCGGACTAAAGCTCAGCCACAAAATCAGAAGCAGGCTTCAAAACAGCAGACTGCTGAGAGGCAGAAGAATGTTGCGGCACAACAGTCAGGCAAAAAGGATGGCTCACAGCAGGCCTTGTCAAAACCACGTAAACAGCGTCCCCGCAAGAGACACTTTGACAATATTGATGAGAAGAAAATTCGTGCGGTTGAAACAGTTGATGATGTGCGCCGTGATATAGAACAGATTGAGCGCTCTATCCGTCTTGATATTGATGGCATCCAGACTATCAGTCTGGATCTTTAGAAGTTAGAGACAGCCGCCATGGAGAAAAGAGAATCAACAGTGTCTACCGAGCGGGAACTCCCGCTCGTTTCAGCTTTGGAAACAGTCAGAAATCGACATTCCTTTCATATGCCGGGTAACCGGGCAGGCCGGTCCTTTTCTGCTGAATTTCGTACACTCCTGACTTATCTGGACACTACTGAGCTGGATAATACCGGAGATATCAATGAGCCTAATGGTGCTGTGCTCCGTGCGCTCGAATTAGCTGCTAAGACTTTTGGATCCGCTCAAACTTATTTCATCACCTGCGGTACCACTACATCTCTGAGAATCGCACTGGCGGGAGCCTTTAAACCGGGAGACCGCGTTCTTATAGGCAAGGGCAGTCATTTGTCTGTGGCCAACAGTTGTGCACTTCTTGGCCTTGAAGCAGTCTTAATCAAGCAGGATGTTCTGCCCCGTTTTGCCGATGGTCAGGTCAGTGAAGCTGAAGTCTTGCGAAGTCTGGAGGAGGAAGAAGATCTGGCAGGTGTGTTGGTGACTACGCCGGGTTATTATGGTGAAAACCTACCTCTGGAAAGAATCTGCCTGGCAGCTCATGCCCTGGGTATACCGGTCATAGTTGATTCAGCCCACGGAGCTCACTTTGCCATTAAGGTCAGTGGTGAAACTTTCGGAGAAAAAAACTGGCCCCGCACCGCCCTGTCTCAGGGAGCGGATATGGTTGCTCAAAGCGCCCATAAAACTTTGCCGGCCCTTACTCCCGCTTCCATGCTGCATTTGTCGCAGGCAGCCATAGAATCGGGGCGGGTATCGTCCTCCCGCCTGGCCAAGATGCTGCCGGTCTTCCAGACATCCAGTCCTTCTTTTCCGGTTGCAGCCAGTCTGGATTTCGCACGTGATTTTATTGATCATGATGCAGCCGGCTATGTGTCAGGATTGTTGGACTTACTGGAAGAGTTTGTGGCTGAGCTTCCACCTGAACTGAGTCGTGAATATGTAGCAGGTGATGATCCTTGTCGCCTGGTAATCGACTACTCGGCCAGCAACTGCTCCCGACAAAATGTTTTCAAAATTCTCGATGCCCATGAGGTAGACGTAGAATTGATTGATGCCAGATGCATAGTTTGTATCCTGCCTCTGGATACACCGCGTGAATCTTTTATAGCGCTGGGGCAAGCCTGCCAGGAGATTGCGCGTGACGGCCGGCCGGAAGACTCGCAAGTAGAGATCGACCTTGCTCAAAGGGAGGCTTTTTTACGTCAAAGCCGGACTTCTTTAACCTTACGGGAAAGTTTCTCAGCTGAAAGTAAAGAAATGAATTTCCGGCATGCTTTGGGTCAACGCAGTGCCGGTGTCATTGCCCCCTACCCTCCCGGTGTGCCATTACTCTGGCCCGGAGAAGAAATTACAGCCGCTGATATCGCCCTCTGGCAGGATATGCTGGATCTGGCCTATGATGTCCGTGGCATTAAGTCGGGAAAAGTCGAAGTTTTAGCCGGTAAATGAAAATGATATAGCCTGTTTTTATGGCAGGAGTGTTGCTTCTGAAAGTTTTGACCTGCCTGCTATATGGTAATATTGAATTGAAAACAGCAGTTGGAAATAAGGGAGGCAGCAAGTAGATGCAGCGGGGCAGATTTGTCACATTTGAAGGCGTGGACGGGACCGGAAAAACCACCCAGAGCCGACTTTTGGGTCAAAATCTTGAGGCTGAAGGTATTAAGGTCCTGATCCTCCGTGAACCCGGGGGAACTGCAATCAGCGAAAAAATCCGCGACATCCTGCTTGACGCTTCGCAAAATAATATGACAGCGGAAACTGAAGTTTTACTTTTTGAAGCGGCCCGCGCTCAAATAGTGCGTGAAGTTATCCGGCCGGCCTTAGACCGGGGAACTTGGGTTATCTGCGACCGTTTTATGGACTCAACAGTAGCCTATCAGGGTTATGGCAGAGGTCTGGGCCTTGAGCTGATCGATCAGCTGAACGATTTTGCGGTCGGCGGAACCAAACCTGATCTGACTGTTTTGCTGCAGCTGCCGCCGGAAAGTCGGGCCGAAAGACTGGAAAGACGTCATGAACTGGAGGCTGCTGATCGTCTGGATGGTGAGTCTGAAGATTTTCGATCTGAAGTAGACCGTGGTTTTCGTGCTTTGGCTGCAAGGGAGCCTGAGCGCTTTAGCTGCATAGAAACACAGGGTACTAAGGAAGAGACTGCCGGTCTCGTACTAGAACTAGTTAGGAGAGTACTATTATGAAGCTGATTTTTGCTATTGTCAGTGACGAAGACTCATCGCGGCTGATGACTGAGCTGAACCGGGCAGGTCATCGCGTAACAAAACTCCATTCAACCGGTGGCTTTCTGAAATCAGGCAATACAACTTTGATGACAGGTGTTGAAGATGATATGCAAGATGAGGTTATGGCCATTATCCGCAAGTATTCCCGCAGCCGCAAAACCTCGATCAGTGCTAATATCCCGCCACCTTCTATGGGCACCTCCTACATGCCATATCCGGTAGAAGTTAAGATTGGCGGCGCTACTGTTTTTGTTGTGCCGGTGGATCACTACGAGAAGATTTAGCATGGTGTCAAAGCCGGTTGTGTCGAATGTTTCTATATCCGATCTTATAGATTTCGGTATATTTCAGCTGTCTTCTCTGGCGATAAGCAGTGACCTGCGCCAGGAGCTGAAACAGCTTGTTGCTTCTAAACCCTATCCGCTTCTGATCATAGGAGAAGAAGGTGCCGGAAAGCATACAATAGCCAATTGTCTGGCTGCGTCTTATCTTTGCCATTCCGTTGAAAGTGACGGATCCGCCTGTGGAAAATGCCCTTCCTGTCGCATGATCTCAACTTCCGGTTCACATCTTGATTTAGTAATTTTAGATCCGGGTCCTTCCGGCAGAACTAAAGTAGATGAAGTGCGTTCGGAAGTAGCAGCCCGCCTTCCGGAGGCTCCCCGCATTTCTCATAACAAAGTTTTCATAATTTCAGCTGAAAAAGCGGACACCCTCAGCGAGGCCTGTCAGAATGCGCTTTTGAAGCCTCTGGAGGAACACCCGGCCTTTGTCCGTTTCATTATATTCTGTGAAGACAGCGACAGATTGCTTCCTACTATCCGTTCACGCGTGCAAACTCTACGCCTGGCCCACCGCAACAAGGAGGAGATCAGGCAAATTCTGGACGAAGCCGGTATTGAAGATTCTCCGGCAAAGAGCTTTGCTCTGGATTGTTCAGATGGACTGCCGGGCGTGGCTCTAACTCTGGCTCAGGATGAGAAGTATCGGCAGATTTATGACGAGAGTTTGAAAATATTTAAAGCTTTTCCCCGGGAAAATCGTACAGCCTTCCTGACCGGCGGCTTGGATTTTTTCAAAGCAAACAAGGACAGCACTGACATGATTATTCGTCTGCTGCAGTCCTTTTTGCGTGAGCTCAGCCTTGGTCTGCTGGCAGATAAGTGGGAACCACTCCCTGCTGAGAGCGCGGCTTTTTCGGATCAGGAGCTGGCGGATTGGGCAAAGCTTGAGATTGACTATGAGGCCTTACTGGGGCTTTTGTCTCAAACGAAGCAAGCCTTGTCTTCGAATACCGGCTATGACCACACAATTTCACGCCTCTTGCTGCAAATGAGAGCAAAAATCACGGCAGGAGGGCCGGGTTCCATTCCGCGTAAAAGTCAATAATTTGATATACTTTAGCTTAAGTATATATTTTTTCTGCAGAGCTCAGAAAGTGAGCAATGCCTTTAGATAGGATTTTTATGAACGAAGATAAATTGGTCCGAGTTCGCTTGCGCGGACGCGGCAAAGCATATGATTTTTCCACCAATGGTTTGGACTTAAAAAAAAGAGATATCGTGATTGTTGAGACCGTGCAGGGGATAGAGATCGGCGTGGTCACGACTGTCACTCTTCCTATGGAAGCATTTGAAGGCGGTGAGGAACGCACGCTCCGCCCGGTTTTGCGGCTGGCCTCCGATGAAGATCTGGCACAATATGACAGCAATCTGGATGAAGAGGACAGGGCATTTTCCATTGCTATGGAGCGCATCGAATCCCATGGACTGGACATGTCCCTGGTAGATGTTGAGTTCCGTTTCGACAACAAAAAAATTACCTTCTTCTTTACTTCTAACGGGCGGGTGGATTTCCGTGATCTGGTCAAGGATTTGGCAGCCATCTTCCGGCGCAGGATAGAACTGCGACAGATCGGAGTCCGCGATGAGGCCCGCATGTGCGGCGGTATCGGCAGCTGCGGACGCGAGTTTTGCTGCTCAACCTTCCTGCATGAATTCCAGCCTGTATCAATAAAAATGGCGAAAGAGCAGAACCTCTCCATGAACCCCGAGAAGATTTCGGGTGCATGCGGCCGCTTACTCTGCTGTCTCAATTACGAGCAGGAAGCCTATGTTGAAGCCCGACAGCGCCTTCCCAAGAGGAATGACAAGGTCACAACCCCTGATGGGCCCGGTGTGGTTATGGACGTTAATTTACTGACTGAAATGGTTACAGTGTCTTTCGATAAGGGTGACGAAAGAGTGAGTAAAAGCTTCAAAGCTGCTGAATTGAGCAGATAGTCGATACTTGAACAAAAAAGAAGAAAATGTTAGACTTTTGTAGGTTGATACAGAAAGCAACAACCTTACGAAATATCAGGAGGGAATATCTATGGCACATGTAATTAGTGATGAATGTATTCTTTGCGCTGCTTGCGAAGATGAGTGTCCGGAAGGCGCTATCTCAATGGGCGATGAACACTATGTAATTGATCCTGATCTTTGCACAGATTGCGAATCTTGCGTTGAAGTCTGCCCTGTAGACTGCATTTCGCTGGCATAGGATCTGAAAATCTGAAAATAACTTTTCTACGGCGGGATCACCCGCCGTTTTTTTTGTAGATGTTCATTTTGACACCGCAAAGTTTTAACCTGTGAATTAAAATATCCAAGGATTATTATTCTAACTTGGACTTCCCTCCGACGGAAGTTTTTAGAAAGGTGAATCATAGTGACTGACAGATGTGCACACGAAAGTTTTGGCGGCAACATTATTAAATGCGGGACTTTATACCTCGTTCCTACCCCTTTGGGCAATCCGGACGATTTGAGCCCGCGTGCACGTTCAATTTTGGAAAACGTGGACTACATCGCTGCGGAAGACACACGCCGTGCAGCCCGCCTTTTATCTGCTGTCGGTATCGGCAATGAGCTGGTCAGCTATTACGAACAGAATGCTGAACAGAGGGACGAACAGATATTGAACGATTTGCTTTGGAATGCCAAGTCGGTAGCGGTGGTTTCCGATGCCGGTACGCCTTGTGTTTCCGACCCGGGCGCCGGTCTGGTGCAAAAAGCGATTGAACGCAACATTAAGGTTGTTTCGGTGCCCGGACCCACGGCCATATTGACCGCCTTGTCCGCATCCGGCCTGGATCCTTCACGTTTCGTCTTTGTCGGCTTTGCCCCTCCTAAAGGCCGTAAACGGGATGATTTCATTACAGGAATGGCACAGGAAAAGTACACGGTGGTCTTCTTTGAATCCCCTCACCGTCTCAGCAAGACTTTGGCTGACCTGGAAAAGCATGGTCTGGGCGAGCGAAGGCTTACTATAGCGCGTGAATTGACCAAGGAATACGAGGAGTTTCTCTATCTCGACGTCATGTCCGCCCTGCGCTACTATGAGACCGTTGAGCCCAGGGGAGAGTTCACTCTGGTGCTGGAAGGAATCAAGGCCTTCGAAAGACGCACGGATACTCAGCTTGAAGATCAATCAGATGAGGCGTTAAAAGATTTGTTGCACCAGCTTCTGTCTGAAGGAGTGCGGACCAAGCAGGCAGCCAAAATACTGTCACAGGCCAGCGGCATTGAACAGCGTCGTCTTTATGATTTAGCCCTGGAAATCGAAGAAGATGAGAGCGACTTAAATCAGAAATAATCTCAATAGACTATGAGTACTTTAATTTGCTAAACTGTCTAGAGCAAAGCACATAGAGCTGTGTGCTACTAAGGAGTCGGTATGTCACGCGAAAAATTTTATATTACAACACCCATTTATTACCCCAGCGATGACCTTCATATAGGTCATGCTTATTGCTCGGTTGCCGCCGATACGATGGCGAAGTATAAGCGCCTGCGCGGCTATGATGTTTTCTTTCTTACCGGCACAGATGAGCACGGTCAGAAGATTGAAGAGGTCGCCCGGGAGCGTGGACTGGAACCGCAGGAATTTGTCGACCGCATGGTTGTGAAAATAAAAGACTTGTGGAAACTGATGCATGTTGACTATGACGGCTTCATCCGCACTACGGATCCTAAGCATGTAAAAGCAGTACAGGACATCTTTGTAAGGCTTCATGAAAACGGTGACATATATGAAGGAGTCTACGAGGGCTGGTATTGCACGCCCTGTGAATCCTTCTGGACAGAGTCACAATTGGTGGACGGCATGTGTCCGGACTGTGGACGTCCGGTGGAGAAAACCCGTGAAAAAAGCTACTTTTTCCGTCTGTCGAAGTATGAGGATCGTCTGAGGGAACTGTTCAGCGAACATTCCGACTTTGTCGAGCCTGTTTCTCGCGCACACGAAATGATCAACAATTTTCTGGAAGTCGGACTGGAAGATCTGGCTGTTTCACGGTCTAATTTCTCCTGGGGAATACCCCTGCCTTTTGATGAGGAAAGCATAGCTTATGTCTGGGTCGACGCTCTCAGCAATTACATAAGCGCCCTGGGATACCCGTTTGATCCGGAACTCTTCGACCGCTATTGGCCTGCAGACGTACATTTGGTGGGCAAAGAAATAATGCGCTTTCACTCATTGATCTGGCCTGCAATTCTGATGGCTCTGGACCTGCCCCTGCCGAAGAAGGTTTTCGGTCATGGCTGGCTACTGTTCGAGGGCGGAAAAATGTCAAAATCCAAGGGTAACGTAGTTGACCCCACTATTTTGGTTGAGCGTTATGGTTTGGATGCCTTGCGTTATTTCCTCCTGCGTGAATTTCCTTTCGGCTCTGACGGCAACTATTCAACAGAAGCTCTGATCAAGAGAAGTAACAGTGATTTGTCCAATGACCTGGGCAACCTTTTAAGCAGGGTTGTTGCCATGATTAAGCAATCTTTCCCTGAAGGATTTCCGGCGGAAAAGGATTTTGCCGAAATTGATGCAGAACTGACGGCGTTAGCTGATGAGACTGTCACAAAAGTAGAGCGGCATTTCGAGAAAATGGAGTTCTCGCTGGTTTTAGAATCGATTTGGCGCCTGATCAGCCAGAGCAACAAATACATCGACTTGACTACGCCCTGGATTTTGGCTAAAGAAGAAAAATCCCGGTCCCGTCTGGCAGCTGTCCTTTATACTTTGGCCGATGTCCTCCGTCGTGTGGCTGTCTGGCTTTCACCTTTCATGGTGGATACCCCGGCGAAAATGCGTGAACAGCTGGGCATCAGTGCGGCCGGTAGCGAAACGGATGCTGAACTCAGCAGCTGGGAATCAGCAGCTGAATCAGGTCTTTATCGTGATGATTTTATCGTGCAAAAGGGACAGGCCATTTTCCCCCGCATTGACCTTGAGGCTGAGATGAAAGCCTTAGAAAAGCTGGATTAGAAATAATGTGGTTTGATTCTCATTCCCACCTGCAGGACAAAGCCTTTGATCTTGACAGGCATGAAGTTTTGGAGCGGGCAACAGCTGCCGGCGTAAATCGAATCCTGTTAGCCACATCGGATCTGGCTGACAGCAGGGACGCCTATGCTCTGGCCCTGACCCGGGGCAAAGATAAGCTGCCCCGCCTGCACACTTCCCTGGGTTATCATCCGCATGAAGCTTCCGGCTGGAATAGCACCTCTGCCGGAGAAATGGCGAAAATGATTGCTGCAGACCGTATGAGGCAGGAAGCGGGGCATGAGGCTGTCATCGTTGCCATCGGCGAAATCGGTCTGGATTATCATTACATGCATTCACCGGCGGAAACACAGCGCCAAGTCTTCCGCCTGCAGCTGGAAATAGCGGCCGAGCACGAATTGCCGGTAATTATTCATATGCGGGAGGCCACTGATGACACTCTGGAGATTCTGCGCACTGCCCGACGACAGGGATTACTGGAAAGAAGCCGGGCGGATGCTGAGATAGGTGTCATGCATTGTTACTCGGAAAGTTTGGCTGTACTGCCTGAGTTTCTTGCTATGGGTTTCATGATCGGCTTCGATGGGCCTATTACTTTCAAGAAGAGTGAAGAAGCCAGACAGGCTTTGGCGGAAACTCCCCTGGAGCGACTTCTGCTGGAGACGGACGCACCCTATCTGACACCGGTTCCCTTCCGCGGCAAACGTAACGAGTCTTCATACCTGACTTATGTGGGTGAGATGGCTGCAGAGATTAAAGCCATAGCTCCGGCAGAGATAGCGCGACAGACAACAAAAAATGCCCTGCGTCTTTTTTCGCTGCAGGGCAATTAAACAATTAATTAATCGGAATCCGTTTTGTAACCGATCTCCCGTAAAGCATCATTAAAAATTTCACGATCCCGGTCAAACACCAGATATTTCTTGCTGTCTTCAGGTTTCAGCCAGGCTGCACGCTGTACTTCCTCAAGCTGAGGACGCAGGCTGCCGCCCAGGTAATCGCCGAGAAAAAAAGTGACGGTTTTTTTTGCGCCCGGATAGGGTGAATAAGTAGAAGCGCGTGAGAAATCGGACGTGATCTCAATATCAATGCCCGTTTCTTCCTTTACTTCCCGGATGGCTGTCTCGCAGTCGCTTTCGCCGCTCTCCACATGCCCTTTCGGGAAAGACCAGTGGCTTGCACCGTGCTGGACCAGAAGAACCCGCAGCTCTTCATTTATTTCACGAAAGACTATAGCCCCGCATGATCTTTCATGCCTGGGCTCAAAATTGCGACGTCTTTCCCTGCACATTTCAGGATTATATTTTTGTTGATTGCTTCTTTTTGACATGTACCCAGTCTAGCATGATGTTGAGGTCCAATGGGTATCAAATTAAGATAAGATAGTAAGAAGGAGAACTTTTATGAGCATTAAAATTTTACATACCGCAGATTTACATTTGGGCAGTCGTATGCGGTCCTTGGGGCAGGCTGCTCCTGACTTCCAGGAAGCATTGATTCAAAGTTTCGATAACTTGTTGCAAGCAGCAGCTGAGCTGGAAGTTGACTTGTTTCTGATAGCCGGTGATTTTCTGGAAATGGCGGAGATTGAAGATCGCGAACTTAATCGTGTCTATGACCTGCTTGCCCGCGAACGCTCCTTCCCGCTTCTGATCGTAGCAGGCAACCACGATTACTATTCTCCGGCTTCTCCTTATGCAACAGTCTTTCCGGAGATACCCCGGCTTTATGTTTACCCTGCTGAGGAAATAGTGCGCCTGGATTTTCCGGATCAGGACACGTCAGTCTGGGGAGTAAGTTTTTCATCTCTATATCAGGAGATGACGCTCTTGCCGGATGTCGGAACTGAAAAAAGGGTCCTGATATATGATGGCTTTGATTTTGTGGAAAGTGATCAGGAGCCGGACTCAGGACTGACGAATAAAATAGCTTTGGTTCATGGTGAATTGCTGGCCGGCGCAAGACCGGAAGGGATGTACAACCCCCTGCCTTCACAAATGATTAAGAATAGCAGACTTGATTATCTGGCCCTGGGTCATATCCATAAGGCCGGTGAACTTCCCGAAGATGACCGGATTGACCGTCGCAGCACTCTGGCCATGTATCCGGGCAGCCCCCAGGGTCTTTCTTTTAACGAAAGCGGAAGCAGGCATGCACTGATAGTTGAACTAGACAATTCTGAGCTGAAAAGTGTATCTGCCCTGCCTTCAGCATCACGCATGTTCATTGAAATCCGCAGCCAACTTGACAGTTCACAATCAGACCAGGAGATTATTGACCAGATAGTGGCGGAAGTCCAGGACCTGGACCGGGAGAATTACAAACGTCATTCATATAAAATTCGCCTGAGAGGTGAAGCTCCTACAGCCTTGAATGTCCCGCGACTGATTGCCGGCCTGCGTGAGCAGATCGGCCATGTGAGTTTGCTTGATGAATTGCATCCTGCAGAAGATGTTGAAGAACTGGGCGAAGAGCAAACTCTGCGCGGCCTTTTTGTCAGAAAAATTCTGCAAGACCTGGCAACAGTTGAAGGCGAAGAGGACCGGGATGATTTGCAGCAGGCACTGAGGCTGGGTTTGGCCGCTTTCAGAGGAGATACCTTGCATGATGTTTATTAAACGAATCGAAATCGGCCAATTTGGCAATCTCAAGCATGTCGCCCTCGATTTCAAGCCCGGAGCGAATCTGATTGTAGCTCCGAATGAATGGGGCAAAAGCACCCTGATTGATTTTATTTTCGCAGTTTTCTACGGCATGGATCACAATAAAGCGGACCTTCGTACCAGTAACCGTTCGCGCAACATGCCCTGGGAACAGGACAGTATGAGTGGTGCCCTCTTTTATGAAGCTGATGGTCTCAGCTATCGTGTCGGCTGTGAGTTCGGTGCGCAAAAGCGTATGGACCGTATTATCCTGACAGATGAGAGTCTGGGCAGGAGTAGTGAAATTGATGGAGACCCTCTGGGAAAGCATATCTTCGGATTGGGAGAGCATTCCTTTAACCAGTCCGTTTATGTACAGCAGATGTCTCTGGCCCTGAATGTCAAAGATGATAAAAAAGGCGAATTGCTGCACCAGCTGGCCAGCCTGGGCACAGCGGGAACAGTTGATATTTCTTCTACTGCTGTGAGCAAGAGTCTCAAAGAAGCCCTGCTCTCTCTTAACAGCAGCAAGCGACAAAACTCCGTAATTCCGAATTTGGAAAACGAGCGCTTTCAATTGCAGGAATCGCTTGCTGAAGCGCACAGGCGCGAAGCCCGGGAAGCGGAAGAGCTGCTGGAACTGCATGCTTTGAATGCTGAAGTCGACCTTTTGGCAGGCAGAGTCAGAAGCAGCGAACACAAACTTCAGAAAACCGAATATCTGCTTCAACTGCAAAACCTGCAGGAAAGTGTACGCGAAGAACATGCAATCAAAAATCAGCAGGACCTGGCTCAAAAACAATTGGAAGAGCTGGAGAGCCTGAAACCTTCTGTCAACAGTGAAGACTTTATCGCCCTGGAAAAAGAGATTAGGCAGCTGCAGGTCGAGAATACAGTTTTGGATAACACCGGCAAAAATCTGGAAATTGAACGTGGAGCCTTGCAACACGAACTGAGTCAGGCCTTCAGCCAATCCGAAGCAGTTGATCCGGAGGCTGAAGGGGAGCCGGCCCTATATGAAAGGCGTCAGGAATTACGCCGCCGGGACCAGGCCTGTGACAAGGAACTGAGGGCCGCCTATGCCCGCCAGCAACAAAAGGAAGCTAACTGCTCGCAGATTCAGGATAAACTTGCTGCGGCTATAGTTCCGGACACACAGGACCGAGAAAGAAAGTTCAGAATTCTGGGTCTTGCCCTGACCGCCCTTGCTTTTATATCAGCCCTTGTTTTGGGCCTTGTCTGGCACCCAGCCGCCTTCGCCCTGGCTCTGCTAGCAGGACCGGGCTTTTTTCTTTTTTGGAAATCAAAGGAGTTTTCTTCAGACCGCCGTGAGCATGAGCAAAAACGCAAAGAGCTGGAAAACAGCCTGACTAAAGCTGAAACCGATCTGGCTGAAGTGACTGCTGAAGTTGAAGACCTGGAAAAACAGCTTGCCTTACTGGAGGAAGAACAGAGCTTACTGGAAGATGAAGAGACACAGATCATCCAGCGTCGGCAGAAAGCAAAAGTAAGGGAAGAGAATTATCACAGCAGTATGACAAGTCACCTGGAACGCAGAACAAAGTTTTGCGACACCATTGACAGTTTGATGGCAAGATACCCCTATCTCAACACAGATGCAATCGTGGATAAATTAAAGTCTTCGCAGGATTTGCCGAAGCTCAATGATCTGGAGTTTTCCACACGCAGTCGGATCAAGGCCTATCCTGCTCAACTCTTTGAAGAGGAGGCTGATGCCGGCAAACGCCGTTACAGCGCAGCACTCGACTTGTTTAAACGCTTTACGGACAGCTACTTTGAACTGACCGCCTATGTTCAGGATTTGAAACAAAACCGCCATCAATTTCGTGAGCATCTCAGGGTGCTAAGTTCAAGCCAGGGGAGCGACAGACTCCTTCCCGCTGAAAAAAGGAAGCAATTACTGGAAAAGGCTGCTGCAGAAAACTTTCCGGTGACTGATAGAGAGATTGCCATAGCAATTGAAGAGGAAGACTATCCGGAAGATTTGAATAAATCCCTTGACAGAAGAAAACAGGAAGTTCAGCTCAATCGCTGCAGATATAGTCAGGCCCTGAGCGAACACAGCAAGAAGCAAGCACATATGGCTTTGGCCTATCGCTATTCGGAGCGTTCTGAAAACATTGGATTACAGTTGGAGGAAGTCGATGAGAGGATC
>JAAYEX010000143.1 GCA_012728535.1 Clostridiaceae bacterium
CTACTTTATTGAACTGGATCAAGATCATCCGGGAAGGACCCCAGGAGGAAGAAAACAGCTACTATGATGAGATCTTGGCAATGTTTGAGGAAAATTCAAAAAGAACAGTTAAATCAATTCGAACAGAATTAGGAGAAACTGCAGGTGTTGTCAACCGGGCGATCAATCACTGGAAAAAGAGTCGTATCTTGTCCTTTGAGGGGCAGGGCCGACACGGTAGATGGGTGATTGATTATGGTCGTCTTCAAGCCTACCGGGCATCAATCAACACTATGCCAGGAACCTAAGTCACTAAGTTAATTTCATTTGAGGGGTGTCTCGAGTGAGATACCCCTATTTTTATCTAGGTACCTAAGTGACAAGAGATATTTACCTTAGAGGTTAATATCTCTTGTCAACAGCAATGAAAGATGTTATTATTAACCTCAAAGGTAAAGATGATGGCTTTGAAGATTATTTATAGGACTAAAAGGCTTGAGAAGGAGTGCACTGATTTTTATGAGGCACAGAAGAAGCATGGTATAAGGATGGCGGAAATAATCCATCAAAGAATTCAACAAATACAGGCAGCTGATTCTGTCGACATTTTGCTCAAATATAAAATCGGTCGGTGCCATCGACTTGAAGGCGATAGAAAAGAAGAGATAGCAATGGATCTTGTCCATCCGTTTCGATTGGTCTTCATCGAAACAGATAGGATCGAATTAGTACGAATCCAAGAAATTGAAGATTACCATTAAGCCTCATACAGCTCTCCTATAGAAAGAGAAATAAAATGATTAACAGTAAACATCACATTGCAATCCCCCCGGGTGCAACCATTAGAGAACAGCTGCGAGACATAGGCATAAGCCAGAAAGAATTTGCTGTGCGCATGGGTTTTTCTGAAAAACACATTAGCCGGCTGATCAATGGCGATGTTTTGCTCACGCATGAAGTTGCCATTAAACTTGAGCGTGTCCTGGGCATCCCGGCATCTTTCTGGAATAATCTGGAAGCCTTATACCAGGATAGCAAAATCCGCGTAGCTGAAGAAAACGAGATGGATGAAGATAAGAAAATTGCCCGGCAGTTTCCCTACAATAAGATGGCAAAACTTGGCTGGGTTGAAGATACAAGAAAACCGGCTGAACGGGTTAACCGTCTCCGCGAATTTTTTGAAGTGGTTCGTCTGGCTATTATTGGGGATCTGGGGCTCCCGGTTGTAGCTTGGCGGCAGAAGGATACAGTTGGCGCCAATAAATATGCTTTAATGGTCTGGGTGCAAAAAGCACGCCTGGAGGCGCGCAGCATTGAAACGGCTCCGCTTAATATAGAAAAACTGAAATCTATCATTCCATCATTGCGTCAGATGACCAAAGAAGATCCCGAAGAATTCTTTCCCCGGCTTCAAACAGAACTGGCAGAATGTGGGGTTGCATTGGTAGTTTTGCCGCATCTTGATGGCAGCTTTCTGCACGGCGCCGCGCTAAAGGAGAAAGACCATATTCTTCTCGGAGTTACAGTCAGAGGGAAATACGCAGACGTCTTCTGGTTTAGCTTTTTTCATGAATTAGCTCACATCATTTTAGGTCATATCAAGTCTGATGAATTGCTTACCGACGAGGAGATAAAGGCCAGGGAAGAAGCTGCTGACAGCTTTGCGGAAGCAAGCCTTATACCCCCTGAAAAATTCGCAGCATTTCGTGAAGAGCAAGATTTCAGTGAAGAAGCTATCATCGCTTTTGCCAATCTGGTAGATATTGATCCGGGTATAGTGCTGGGGCGGCTAAACAGTGAGAAAATACTCCCATTCGATCAATTAACCCATCTGAAAAAACAGTACCTGCTTTGAGTCACCCGGACTTCCCCGAAACCACTCTGTACAACCCGGTGCCATACAACCCGGTGCCAGGCACCTAAGATACTAAGTTAATTCTATTTGAGGGGGGTGTCCAGGGATAGACCCCCCTTCTTTGTGGGCAGACTTTTGGGGCCTCCTGTGCCAGGCTGCAAGCTTATTCAACTAAGCGTATTAAAAGCCCCGCCAGAAGAAAATTTTGACTAATTCAATACCTTATACTAAAATTCTTAAGAAAGTAAAGTGGTATACTATTGGTTTGCAAAAGCTGAACAGGCAACTAACGAGTTAACTTAAGCTTAGTCAGATCCTACTCATATAATATAAAGGAGCATAAATGAGAAAAAAAAGAATACTTGCGGCATTAATGGCCCTGATTATAGTTCTCAGCACCACTACAATCGTCTTTGCC
>JAAYEX010000144.1 GCA_012728535.1 Clostridiaceae bacterium
CCGAGTCTATTAAGGAAGCGGGGGCTTATCCCTGCCTCAGCCTTGAAGATGCAGCCAGGAAGGCTGTCGCTCTGGCCAGAGGCGAGGAGGCTGTGACCTTTGACGGATTCGATGCAGACGAAGCAGAGATAGATCAGATGGTTGAGCAGGCAGTATCAAGGCTGAAGCCTGAGCAAAAATACCTGAGAGGGCTCTATACAGGCGGAACACTAACTGATGAAGCCATTAAGTATCTGGGAGAAAACCACGCGATCTATTCCAACATTCCACTTACACCCGACAGGGATATCGAACATCTGGAGAATAAGCAGGGGCACATCTGCCTCGACCTGGGAGAAGACCAGTTTACGCGCGGTCGCCCGCACCCGATGATTGACCCACAGACACGTACCGACTTCTTCGATTCCCATGTTGATGAAACAACAGCAATCATTTTGGTCGATGTCGTGCTCGGCTACGGTTCATATTCAGACCCTGCCGGAGCGGTAGCGGAATCTCTTGAAAAGGCTCGTGAAAGAGTCGGAGACAATGATTTTATCGTTGTCGCCTCAGTCACAGGTACCGACCAGGATCCGCAGGATTTGAACGAATCAATAAAAACACTTGAAAATGCAGGTGCTATCGTTATGCCGTCCAACGCTCAGGCTGTCCGCCTGGTTGACCGCATTATGAAAGCTGCCGCTTTATAGAAGGGAGAGCCCTATGTCGTTAAATGACTTATTTACTAAAGAGCTAAAAGTTGTCAATATGGGATTAGAATCATTTTACGATGATTTGAAAAAACAGGATGTATCAACGATACATGTCCAATGGAAGCCATCTGCCGGCGGCGACAAGAAGATGTCCTCGCTGCTGAGCAGGTTAAAAGGATCAAAATAAAGTCCACCCTCCGATCGGGGGTATAAGAAGAAGAAAGAAGGTAAACAATGCAATTTATTGAAGATGCCAATAAGAAGGCGTTGGAGATTATCCAAAACGCACAGCCAACACTGGTTGGCATGGGTGTCGCCAGAGACACTTTACCCGGTATGCACGACAAACTCGTGCTTCACGCGGGACCGCCCATTAGCTGGGAAAAAATGTCAGGACCGCTGCGCGGTGCCGTTATCGGTGGTCTGATCTACGAAGGTCTGGCTGCGACCCCTGAAGAAGCTGAAAAATTGGCAGCTTCCGGAGAGATCGAATACTCTCCCTGCCACCATTACAACGCTGTCGGCCCGATGGCAGGTGTTGTGACAGCCTCAATGCCGGTCTTTATTGTTGAAAACAAGACTGAAGGCAATTTTGCTTATTGCACAATGAATGAAGGCCTTGGTAAGGTCCTGCGTTTCGGTGCTTACGAACCGTCGGTTATCGAACACCTTAATTGGATGGAGAAAACCCTTTATCCGATCATGAAGGAAGCCCTTGAAATTTACGGACCCATGGACCTTAAAAACCTGATGGCCCAGTCAGTACAAATGGGTGACGAGTGTCATAACCGCAACAAGGCAACGACTTCACTGTTTATACGCGAGATCGCGCCCAGTATTGTTAAGACGAATTCCTCTAAGGAAGATCAGGTTAAGGTTCTCGAATTCCTCAATTCAAACGATCACTTTACCCTGAACCTCTCAATGCCCGCCGCCAAATCATCTCTGGAGCCGGTAGGCAAGGTGAAGAATTCTACTATTGTTTACACCATGTGCAGAAACGGTACCGAATTCGGTATACGGGTCGCAGCATTGGGTGACCGCTGGTTTACAGCCCCGGCAGCGATTATAGACGGCCTCTATTTCCCGGGTTACAGTATGGAAGACGCCAACCCGGATATTGGCGACTCAAGTATCACTGAAACACTGGGTCTTGGCGGTTTCTCCATGGCGACAGCGCCGGCAATCGTTCAGTTTGTCGGTGGTACACCACAAGATGCAGTTAACTACACAACACAAATGTATGAGATCACAACGGAAGAAAGCGGAAGCTATAAATTGCCGCCGATGAACTTCCGTGGTTCTCCGACCGGAA
The DNA here is from genome assembly GCA_012728535.1 of Clostridiaceae bacterium. Taxonomy (GTDB): domain Bacteria; phylum Bacillota; class Clostridia; order Saccharofermentanales; family DTU023; genus DTU032. The sequence goes on from JAAYEX010000144.1 coordinate 2,008, forward strand.
TTGATATTCGTAAAGTTGTTGATACTCAAATTAGTCCGGTCATTAACACAGGTATTGCGCATAAGGATGCCGGTGTCGGTCAGGTTGGTGCAGGAGTCGTCAATCCGCCGATGAAATGTTTTGAAGACGCTTTGGAAGCTTATGTGGCATTATTAGAAGAAGAAGGAATGCTTGAATAAAGCATTAAGATAAAACACAATAAAGAAAAAACAAAAAACGGAGGAACACAATGATTAAGAATTGGGACAAAATAAAAGTTTATGACCTTTCAATTCCCACAAGCCATCTGACCCCACCGTGGCCGACCTATGAGCCGCTACAGGTTAAATTCTTCAAACGTCTGGCACCCAACGGTGCAAATGGACAGCTGATCACAACATCGAACCACGTCGGAACCCACCTGGATGGTCCCTTGCACTTCGATACAGCCGGTCGTGACATCGCCTCATTGGAGATGGACAAACTGGTCGGACCGGGCGTAGTTGTTGATCTTTCTGACATTACAGAAGACTGGTCAATCTACACACCTGCAGATATTATGGAACGCGCCGATGTACGCAAGGGCGACATCCTCTTCATCAATACCGGCTATCACAGGTATGGTTTTGACCAGCCGGAAGCTGATGAGCGCCGCTATATGCTCCGTCACCCCGGTCCGTCACTGGATTTCATCCCCTGGCTGAAAGAAATGGAAATCAAGTACATCGCAGTTGACTGTGGATCAGCCGACCATCCGATGAATACTAAGATTCGTGACTGGGAACCCCGTGAAGCAGAAGCTTGCGACAGATTCATGAAAGAGCGTTATGGAAAAGGCCTGAATGAAATGTATCCCTGGCCGGATGTTTATCAGGCAATGCACATTGATCTCTTCCCGCAGCCGGATGAGATAATTCACGTCGAGTGCATCGGCGGCCAAATCGATGAAGTTCTGGGCAGACGCATGATCCTTGGAACCTTCCCCTGGAAATTCCAATATGGCGAGTCAGCCTTCTGCCGCTGCGTTGCTTTCGAAGAAGTTGAATAATTTAACAAGTCACCGCTTTAAATAGTCGGTAGATGAGATCCCCGGATCAAGTCAGGTCCGGGGATCAGATAAGAAGAGACGAGCTTGACCCATCAGCTATAAGCATTTATGAGTATTGTAAAAATTTAACCGACTGCCAGCTGGCAGAGGAAGAGCAAAAACAGCCTGCAAGAGTCAAAAGTTAAGTCGAAGTTGTGTAAGTTAGCTAAAAATATTTAACTTTTAGTGGAAAATGGGTATAATATTTTCTATATTTGTGAGTTGTTACTAATGTAAATGCAATGTTTATGATGTAAAATGTGTAAAATAATAAGTTTTTTTGCCGGTCTTGCAGACAAAGATTGTTCAGGCAGGCAGATTAAGAACTTATTTTATTTAAGAGAGGAGATGAAGAATGACAAAAGAGAAAGCACAACTGGGACTCGAGCCGATCTATGATGTCAAAGAACTCGGTCTTGGCAAAACTCTGGTTCTGGGCTTGCAGCACATGTTTGCAATGTTTGGAGCCACAGTGCTGGTCCCCCTGTTGACAGGTCTCAATGTTTCAACCGC
>JAAYEX010000145.1 GCA_012728535.1 Clostridiaceae bacterium
CCTATAATCTGAGAGGCTTCGACAATCACATGAGCCCTGATGATCATTATCAGGACCTGAAGCGTGTCATCTTGGCAGCCTCGGGAAAGGCAAGGCGTATAAGCGTTATCATGCCCTACCTTTACGAAGGCCGTCAGCACCGTCGTAATGCGCGGGAATCACTGGATTGCGCCAACATGCTGATCGAGCTTACCAATCTCGGCGTTAGCAACTTCATCACCTTTGATGCCCATGATGACCGGGTCGACAACGCTGCTCCCACCAGTGGCTTTGAAAATGTACCGATTACTTATCAGGTATTGAAAGCCCTGTTTAAGAAATTGCCTGATTTTACTATTGCTCCCGAACACACCATGGTTGTTTCACCTGATGAAGGCGCAATATATAGAACCATGTACTATGCTTCTATTTTGGGACTCCCGCTGGGAACTTTCTACAAACGCCGCGATTATACTATGATGAAAAACGGACGCAACCCCATTATTGCTCATGAATTTCTCGGCGATTCTGTAGAAGGCAAAGACTTGCTTGTTATAGATGATATGATTTCCTCCGGTGAATCCATGATCGAATTGTCACGAAAACTAAAGGAGCGCGGAGCCAACAAGATCTTCTGCATTGCCACCTTTGGTCTCTTCACAGACGGACTGGAAGAATTTGACAAGGCGTACAGAGACGGTGTTATTAATAATGTACTCTGCACCAACTTGATTTATCGTTCACCCGAGCTGCTGGCAGCTCCCTGGTATATTGATGTTAATATGGCAAAATTTGTAGCCTTGCTCATAGACGCCATGAATCACAACGCATCCATCTCTACTCTTATCGATCCGACATTAAAGATTAACGCACTGCTGGATAAACGTCGTAAAGCAGGTTGTTAACAATAAAAAACGCGCCAGACAAGTCCATGCGTTAAGAAACAATTATCGTGAAGCATACGCAGCCGCGTATGCTTCCTTATTTTGTACGACGACGCAGCAGTATCACCCAGACAACAGCTGCCGAGACAATCATCTCGAATGCAGTGAGACCAAGAAAAATCTCCAAACTCTCCCCGGCTATCAGAGTATTGAGAGTCAAAAGCAAGGCAGCTGCCAGAATCACAGCAGCCCAGATGCCCGCCGGATTTTGCATAAAGGCTCTAAAACGTCCTGCGCCTGTGTTCTTGGCTTTTGACTTTTTTGTTTTGCTTTTACTCGCCATTGATTCTCGCTCCTTAGTTTATTCATGATACACTTAAATGCATCGTTTTTCAGAGAGGAATTATTTTTATGCCCGTTGATGGGATTGTAATGAGAAGCATACATGGCGAGCTTGATCGCAAATTGGCAGGAGCCAGGCTGGAGCGCATTATCATGAGTGATCGCCATACCGTCGTGCTCTCCTTTTACAATCGCGGACAAAAATTCCAGCTTCTTCTGGGCATGAATCCTTCCATGCCGGAACTTCATTTTGGTGAAAACCTGAGGTTCAAAAGCATGAATCCCCCGCCGGTTTTTGTACTTACCCTGCGGAAATACCTATTAGGTGCCAGGCTTATAGAAGTTAAATCGCCATCTTATGAACGTATCCTCGACTTTCATTTTGAGACGATGGATGATCTTGGTGATCTAACTGAGAAACGTCTGATTATTGAATTCATGAACCGTGTAGGTAACACCATACTTGTGAATCGCAGTGGTGTTATTCATACAGCCTTGCGGCATGTCGACCACTCCGTTAACCGCTATCGAGAAATCTTGCCTGCACACCCTTACGTATCGCCACCTCCTCAAAATAAATTACTTCCTGATGAACTGCACACACTTTCTCCGGGAGAAGTTTTTCAAAAACAAAAGGCCAATGATGATCTGGTTAAAACTGTTTATATGAATGTTGCCGGTTTTTCACCTGCCCTTGGCCGGGAAACAGCATATCGTGCCGGTCTGGAGGGCGAACGCATCTATACCGGCCTAAATGAAGAGGAGAAAGACCGTCTGCACCGGGCCTTGCTGGCCATCTGTCGGGAGATCAGCGAGGAAAAGCTTTTCCCGGCCCTCTACTTTGATGACTCTCTTGCCAATTCAGAACGGCGTCTAATTGATGTTCACAGCATCCGCCTGACTCATCTTCCCTACTTTGAGGCTTATGATTCAACTTTGGAGGCTGCCAGCAAGTATTACACTCAAATTAGAAGAGTCAGGGATTTCCAGACAAAGAAACAGAGTTTAAGCGGCATCCTGGATGAACAGATTAGAAAAACGGTGCATAAACGTGAACTGCATGAAGAGGATCGTGCCCGAGGCAGAGAAGCTGAAAAAGACAAGCTTTTCGGTGAGCTGCTCCTGAGCAATCTGCATGCGATCAAAGATTCACGCAAAAATGCCATCGTGTTAAACTACTACGATGAAAACAAAGAAATTGAAATAGAGTTGGATCCGCGTTATTCACCTGCTGACAATGCTAATCGTTATTATCAGAAATATGCTCGCAACAAGCGCCGCCTGGATCAGGCCGAGAAACTTCTGAGCATGGATGCGACTCAGCTGGCTTATTTGGAATCTATCAAAGTCAGCCTTAATTGCGCCGCCGACTTTGATGATCTTTTGGCAATTGAAGATGAACTGTCTGCTGAAAGACAAGATCGGACACCTAAGAACATTGAAGGAACAGACATACAGCAGGAACCCGGGAGGCCGGCCAGTAAACGCCGCCGCTCCGACCAGTATAAGCAGTCACGGAAAGCAAAAAAACAGACAG
>JAAYEX010000146.1 GCA_012728535.1 Clostridiaceae bacterium
CTCTCATCATTCGGCAAAATGGTACAGGCTTCCTTCGTCAGCTTGTCTTCTGAAGTTATAGCCGGAAGCTACCTCTGGAGTAACATTTTACATAGCGTTTCATTTGTTGAAATCAGCATTATTCTAATTATTTTGCTGGGAATAGTAGTTTCAAGAAAGGATAAGTTTACCAAACTCTGCACTATTTGGACTGTGGCAGGGTTTGTGCTCTTCGTGATTGTGCAATGGAGTGCGCATGAGAGTCCGCTTTTCAGCATCCTCTTCTCTTGGGCACTGATTCCTCTATTTGTTAGAGGAGTCAGCTTCTTGCTTAACAAATTGTGGCTTTCTGAGCGTTATGTTTATCCAATATTGGCTATAGTCCTGTTTGTCATAAATCTTCTAACGCTGATTGATATCTCGCTTTTCTTCGGAACACTGAATTAACCTCTATGCCTTTACGTTATTTTCCGTACCTTCGCTCAGGATGTCTATAAGCACTATATCGTTAGGATTTATTAACTTCATAATAATTACAGTACTTATATCATATCTAAGGAGTTCTAGAATCCATTATATGCAAGATAAAGAGTCACAATTTGCTGTTTGAAAACAGTGGAAACCATTCGATTCAGGTTTCTTAGCATAGCAGTGGACGATCCATTAGATTTTTAATTTTTAGATATTTGCTAAGAATTTGCTAAGAAAAATAACGAGATGCCATAATATCACTGAATACTCTGAAGTACTGCATGGGATTATGAACGTTCGAAAATATAGTGTTTATGCGGGTTTGGTGATACTGCGTGATGCAGCACGATACTCTATATTATGCTCTCTCGCCTACTCCTAAGCGATAGGCCGTGGGTTCGAATCCCGCCGGGAACACCATCTTCCCAATCGACTATCTGTAACACATCTTAAGTGAAAACTGATATATCAGAATCTTTCCTTCCATATTTGTTAAATCTTCACATTAGTGTTGCAATATAAAGGAGTTTAATCTTTATCTTATTAGATATGAGTCAAAGGAGTAGCGATGAAGACCGGTATTGAAACATTAAAAGACATAAGCGGGGTTTCCGGAATTAAGGCCAATGAGAGGGCTGATGCAGCTGTTTTTGTACGCACGGAAATGGATGTGGATGATAATAGCTACAAATCCAATCTTTTCTTATTGCATGAGGGGGAGGTCCGCCAATTGACCTCAGGCGGCGAAGAGTCGAGCTTTATTTTTGAAGACAACGACAATCTTCTCTTTTCAGCTGCCCGTACGAAAAAAGAAAACGAAGCCCGGGAATCCGGATTATCTGAAACAACTTACTACCGCATCAGTATAAAGGGCGGAGAGGCTGTCAAAGCCTTCACTTTGCCGCTGAATGTTTCAAAACTTGAAGCTCTCGGTGGTGGGAAATTTCTGATCTCAGCCGGTATTAGTCAGAATGATACTGAACTCTACAAAAAGAGCCGGGAAGAACGGATTGATCACGCAAAAAACAAAAAGGACGACAGCTTTGCCCTGGAGGCAGAGGAAATCCCGATCTGGTTTAACGGTGCAGGTTTCATCGCTGCACAATCCACGCGTCTTTTTATCTACGATTCAGCGGAGTGTGATTCAAGTACGGCATTAAAACCATTGACGGAATCAGACTATGATATCAGCAGCTACAGCCTACATCCCGGTAAAGAAAAGCTGCTTTATTACGGTAATTTCGTATCACCTCGTGTGAAGGTTTACGAGACTTTATTCGAGCTTAACTTAGTTAGTGGAAAAGAGAGGCAAATTGTCAGAGATGACTTTCTGTCCATTAGCGATGCTTTTTATTGGGGTGATGAAATTCTGCTCTTTGCATCAGACATGCAGGAAATCGGTCTCAACCAAAACAGCAAGGCCTATATATATGACGAGGAAGCTGCTGAAGCTAAGCCTCTGTCAGATCGTGAGCTGCAATACGGATGTAGCGTAGGCACTGATGTCAAATATGGTTTCTCCGAGCAAAAGTTTGTCGGGGACGATGCAGTGTATTTTCTGGAAACCAACTGGCACCGCAGCATATTGATGCGGCTGACAAGAGATGGTGCAGTAGAGCCTTATGCCATGGTAAAGGGATCAATTACCGGCTTCGCCTTTTTGAACAATGATCTTTATGCCACAGCTTTTCACGACATGCAGACAGCGGAGCTTTATAAAGTTGAGCCTTATGATGAAGAAGTCCGTAGCAAACTTGACAGTGACGCATCAGGAGATGATGCGCCCTTCCTAACCTGGCCTGAAACTAAAATAGAGAAGATCACATCCTTTAACAGTAAAATTCCGGCCGCAGTCAGACCGGAACGATTCACCTTCCGGCATGAAGATGTAGCTTTGGAAGGTTTTGTCCTACTGCCTCCTGCAGCAAGAGAAGCTGAAAAGAACAGCTTCCCTGCCATATTGGATATTCATGGCGGCCCCAAGACAGCTTACGGTGATATCTATTTCCACGAGATGCAATACTGGCTGTCACATGGCTATATAGTCATATATACCAATCCGCGTGGTTCGGACGGCCGCAATGACGCGTTTTCCGATATCAGAGGTGATTATGGTGGACGTGATTTCCGTGACATCATGGCTTTTGTCGATGAAACACTGGAGCGTTATCCCCAGATTGATCCCGGACGCGTGGGAGTGACCGGAGGATCCTACGGTGGATTTATGACAAACTGGATCGTCACTCAGACTGATCGTTTTAAGGCGGCAGCAACCCAGCGCTCAATCAGTAACTGGACCTCTTTTTACGGTGTCAGTGATATCGGTTTCCGCTTCGCCTTCGATCAAAATAAAACTTCCTGGGAAGATAAGGATGTATTCTCCGTACTCTGGGATCATTCTCCCATGAAATTTGTCCGCAATGTCAAAACCCCTACTTTAGTCTTACATTCGGAAGAAGATTACCGCTGTCCGCTGGAACAGGGAGTGCAATTTTTCACTGCCCTGGTCGATGCAGGGGTAGGATCAAGATTAGTAATTTTTAATAAAGAAAACCATGAGCTATCCCGCTCGGGAAAACCTAAAGGTCGAAAGAAGCGTTTAAATGAAATAACGCAATGGTTTGATAAACATGTCAGATGATTTAAGAAATAAAAACAAAGAAGAATTGCTGAAAAAGTCACGCTTGCGTCTGATAAAAAGACTGATTGTCTTAGCAGTTGTCATCGCAGCCGTTTTCGGTCTGTGGCGCTTTTTCACACCGGAAGAAGCTATATCCGTTTACCAGGTGAAAAAAGTCAGCGAGCAGGATATTTCGGATACATTGAATTTGAGTGGCACGGTGACCCCGTCGAAAACTCAGCTGATAGAGTATAAAAATATTCCGGTCTTGCGCTTCATTGTCCGGCCGGGGGACCACGTAAAGGCGGGTGACCGTCTGTTGGTCTATGATTTGGCACCACTGGAGTCGGATTTGGCCGAGTTGAAAGAGAGCAGAGAAGAAGCAAGTATCGCTCTTGAAAAATCTCAGTCTGAGGCCGCTGATTTAATGTCGGGTATCAATGCCGGTCTTCCTACCGATATTCTTACATCCCAGCTGCAGGCGCTGACAGGAGATCTTACAGCCGGACTGGGCCAGTTGGCTGACGGCATGCTGAGTATCGGAGATCCTTTCCGGCAATTGGTTGATCAATTCGGTGATATTGACTTTGACGAGCTGGGTCAGCTGGTATCCCTTATGGAAGATCTCAATGCCAGAGGCGAGCAACTTCTGGAAGTCCTTTCTGACCCTGAACTGCAGGAAAACCTGCAGGCATCACTGGAAGCTTTGGAACAGCGGCTGGATGAGCTGCAAAAGGTCTTGTCCGAGCTTGCCGGACTATTGCCCGACCTGCCTGATGACCCCATCTTTACCCTCCCTCAGGGGACAACACCTTCTTCACCTGAAGAAACGGATGTGACAGGAGATACGAATGTGGAGGGTAGTGAGAGCTTAACCGTGATTCCCATGGCGGCTACGCCTCCTCTTGCTGATATCAGCCCTTTAGTACAGAAGGCAAGCGCAGGGTCGTCCTCGGATTTACAGGCCAGTTTTTTATCCAATGGCAGTTTGAGTCTGAGCCAGGAAGAATTATTGATTCTGATGCAGCAATTGCAGTCTGTTCCCGGCGGCAGCGACTTACTGGATACCTATCAGCAGGGAGCGGATCTTCTGGGGATCCTGGACAAGCAAATCGCTGATCTGGAGCAAACGATTGAGACGGCCTCCCGGCATGAACAGGCTGAGTTCGATGCTCTGGTAGCTGAAGCCCAGCGTGACGAAAATAACATTAATCCGAACAGGTCCTTAATTGTTCTCTATGATGAGAAAGAACCGATGGTTCGCGCCCGGGTCAATCGCAGAGACGCACTTCTTCTGGAGCAGGGACAGCCTGTCAGGTATACGACAGATGCCCTTCAGCTCTCGGGGGAACTGGTGTTCAAGTCTCCTATTGCTACGACAACACCTGTTAACTCTGATGGGCAGTCATCTGACCTGATGACTCAGTTTATGGGTGGAGACCAGGCATCCCTGCTTACCGGAGAACCCAGAGTCGACATTGAATTGACCCTGGAAGGTGCTGATCTGAACAAGATTATTTTTGGCTTCGATATCGCCTTTGAAATAGAAATCGGGAAAAGGGATAAAGTTCTGGCAGTACCGTCAGAGAGTCTCTTGGCTGAAAGGGGTCAGAATTTTGTCTATGTTCTTAATGCGGATGACAGTTTTTCACTTCGTTCCATAGGAACAGGAATTATTACCAGGGCATATGCAGAAGTTGTTTCGGGTCTGGATGGCGATGACTGGGTACTTTTGAACCCTCCATCTTCTATGCAGGAAGGTGTGCGCTACAATGTTGAACGCCGGGGAGAGTGAAACCGCCTTGCAAAAAGCTGTAATAACGATGCGCGACCTGTCGAAGGTTTACCGCAGCGCAACGATAGAATATCCAGCACTCCGGGGCATTGATCTGACGATCAATGAAGGTGAGTTTGTTTCCATTATGGGTCCGTCAGGATCAGGTAAAACCACCCTGATGAACATAATCGGCTTGCTGGATAATTTGACAGGCGGCTATTATGAACTGAAGGGTATCGACTCCTCGGATTTAGGTGATGGCAGCCGTGCTAGCTTGCGCAATCGCACAATCGGTTTTATTTTTCAATCATTCAACCTCTTACCGCAGATGAATCTGATCGACAATGTCGCCTTGCCCATGCTTTATGCCGGTATTCCCGCCAGAGAGCGCAGGGACAGGGCCAGAGAGGCTTTAAAGCATGTGGACCTGGAAAGATGGAGCAAGCACAGGCCGACTGAGATTTCAGGCGGCCAGCAGCAGCGTGTCGCTGTAGCCAGGGCGATGGTTATGCGTCCGTCTATCCTGTTGGCGGACGAGCCGACCGGCAACCTGGATTCTATGGCAGCAGAGGCAGTACTCAAACTTTTTCACGAATTACATGACATAGGTGTGACCGTAATCATCATCACACACGATATTAATGTGGCCCACCATGCCGACCGCCTGATCGAACTCTTTGACGGCAGGATCAGCAATGATAGTTTGCTCACCGCTCCTGACGGAACGAAGGCGGGCATATCATGATTAGAGAACGTATCAGCAATGCATGGCAAATGCTGATGGGGAATAAAGGCCGCTCTATCCTGACCATGCTGGGTATTATTGTCGGCATCGCTTCGGTTATTACTGTAGTGTCTGTCGGTGAAGGTGCCAAGGATGCCGTCCTCGGCCAGTTTGATCAGGTGGGAGCCTCTTCGCTGCTGGTAAGCGTTTCTTCAGGGCAGGCGAAAGACAGTGATTATCTGACTGTCGACGACGTGGAAGCCATCCGGGAACAAGTCCCGGATTTGCGCTTTGTATCAGTGGAATACCAGTTGATCGGCAGAACAGACAAGTATGGCGACAGCACCATGGTCTTTATCACCGGTATTGATCAGGACTGGATGCGGATCTCAAACTTGACCGTAACAGGCGGGAGACAATTTTCCCTGCCTGAACTGGATCGCAGTGTGCCGGTAGTGATATTGGAAGAAGAAACTGCCAAGCGTTTTTATCCCGGCCGCTCACCGCTTGGGGAAAGCGTGGAAATAAATCTTCGAGGTGCCCTGATGGAAGTTGAAGTCATTGGTGTCGGCTACAGTGTTATTTCACAAATGACTTCTTTTGCAGACATGGATATGGGGCGGCCGATGATTGTTTACATGCCTCTTTCCACAGCTATAGCTTATGGCGGAGGAGAGGCTCGTTTTTCCCGAGTTATAGCCATGGCTGACTCACCTGATCGCATGCAGGCGACGGGTGAACAAATTATCAGTGTTCTCGAAAACAGGCATGGAAATCAGGGCGAAAACCTCTATAGCGTGACCGAGATGGCTCAGCTTCTGGAACAGGCTGAAATGGTTGCCAATATTTTCACAAATTTTATTGCCATAGTGGCTGCTATATCTTTGCTGGTTGGGGGCATCGGAGTCATGAATATCATGCTGGTATCCGTTACCGAGCGCACCCGCGAGATTGGTCTGCGTAAAGCGCTGGGTGCCACCATGAATGATATTATGTGGCAGTTTTTATTTGAATCCAGCATTCTGACCTTTATCGGTGGTGTCCTGGGGATTATAGCAGGAATACTTTTTTCCCGGATACTGGGATACTATATTGGTTTTGTGCCGATAGTAGTTTTTCAGATCGTAGTAATCGCAGTTCTGTTTTCAACAGCGATCGGATTGTTCTTCGGACTGTATCCAGCAAGAAAGGCAGCTAAACTTTCACCGATTGATGCTCTGAGACGTGAATGATTTACCGACCTGTGAATAAAGATGTGGAGGGCTTGAAGAAGAAGTCTCTTTATAGTCAAATTGCCGAATTAGTGGAAGATTCACAGCTAAAGTTTTATTCGTTAGGCAAGTGGGAGAATTTGCCGGAAATAGATCTCAGACAAGCCCCGTAACTTGCCAAGGAAGCCTATTATAACGTATATTAGATCTAATTGCGTTTGGTTCCAAAAACTCAATCCAGACAAAATTATATAAAAATTTACAAGGAGTGAACAATGCTAATTGACCTAACGATCAATAAGGAGCGGCTCGATCATGTTGTTGAGCGTGCCAGAGAACAAAACATCATTATCCCCACATTCGCACAATTACGTGACCCGGACAAAATCCCCGAAAAAATTAAAAAAGCTTTAAAAAACGTCGGCTCATGGGATGTAAATCCGTTGAACCTTTTCCGTGTAACCTGGAAAAATGAGCCTACTCTAGAGGGGGCCGGCTATGGCGACGTGAATATTATTGAGTTCCCTCAACAACTTAGCGGTATCGATGCCCGCATCTTTGTCATGGTTGGC
>JAAYEX010000147.1 GCA_012728535.1 Clostridiaceae bacterium
ACACTATACAGGCTCCCACTTGAGTGCTGGGGTCCTTGCTCCGCTTTGCCGATAATAACGCAACGCCCATGAAGTATTCGTCCCAGGATAAGTAGTCTTGTCTTTTCATAAATCTCCTAAGCTATCTTCGGTCGGTTCATCATTGGTCGCGGCAAATTCATCCGTCACATCCGAATCACTAACATCAACGGATTCGTCTGTGACATCCAGATGGAGATAACTCCGCATATAGTGATGTTTCATTTTATCAGAAGTTCTATTTATTTCTCTTTCAACAGCTTGTTCTGCATTTTCTTCAAGTATTTCTTCAAATACAAGTTCCCGTTCATCAGATAGATTTGTTGATAAAGAACTATCGTCTAAGTCAACCTGATCAAAGCCTTGATTCTCTTCTTCATCGGGCTCGGACAGGAAGCTATCAGAAACAATAATTTCACCTGCAGCGGCCTGTTCCCTCCTCTTTTTCAAGAACGCAGATGCAGCAATGGCAAGAATGAATACACCCAATGCCACAACAGATATCAAGAGGCCTTCGCTCAGCCCTTCAGGCCGGAAGAGCATGGTGATTCTATGTTCACCGGCGCTGACAGGAATAGCCATCAATGCCTGATCTACCTTACGGACTTCCTGTATCTCGCCGTCAACCCAAACTGTCCATCCCGGATCGTAGGGTATTGATAAAAGGAGAACACCATTATCCGGACTCTCAAAGTGGCCGTAGAAATAATCATTTCTGAAGCTGCTTAACTTCAATCCGCCACGATTACCTGCCAAACAGAATTTTTTCAGTTCTGCTTCGTCAAGCCGCGCCAGACGCAGTTCAACTTCTCCACTAGCTGCAGCAGATGCGCTGAAAGTCAACTCCAGATTTACCTCGCCCACTCCGAGTAAGCCTAACTCAGTCAGTCCACTCCGGTTCAGGCTGATGACACGCCCCGATTGGTCAGTAAGCTTAGCATCATCCATATCATTTCTTTTATTATCGAAGTAAAGATAATATGTCGCAGATTCCTCTATCTCAGCATTCAGGTGCAGCGTATAACTATCATCAGGATAAGTTTTATAAAAATTAAAACGCGAATTACCACTTGCAGATGAGGCTTCCGGCGGCGCATCAAGATTTGACACTTTTAACTCAGTGAAGATATTTTTGAGATCCGAATTTATGTGCTGTGCCAGCCGGTTCTGGTTTTGAAACACATTTCCAGCCATAGAGCTATAGGTTAAAACGCTGCTGTTTGCCGCAAAGCCCAGCGGCAAAGTATAAGGATTCTGATAGACCTGAACCTCACCATTGTCCAGAACCTTTTCACGGAGCACTTCATCGTAGCTGATGGGGTCTCTTGCCAGCAGAAATTCAATGCCGAAGAGAGAGTCAAGAAATAAGGTCGAACCGGTATATTTATAGCTATTTATGCCATTACTGTAGTAGCCAATGTTATCAAAGAACTTTACCGGTGCTTTTGCAGAGGTTGAAGCAAACATGCTGAGACCATTGTAGCCATATAGGGCCGGGTCATTCGAGCTTTTTTGTTTATTAAGCTCTACACGATAAAAGGGACCATCCTGATAGTTATTTTCTATATCAACCAGAGCTGCCCGTATAGCTGCCGGCTTATCACCTGCAGCGTAGCCATCTCGTAAACCATAGTATTCATTTGTATCAACAAAATGCACACTTACTATTGAGTGCGTTATAAGCTCAAATATCATGATCAGAATCAAGACTATTGAAAGGGTAGATCGTTTTGAACTAGCACTACTTCCAATTAAAATATTTTTCTCACCTGTGACTGAACGACCGAGAGATGCAAATATTAGAGTGTATAGCACGAGGAAAGCAATTGTTACCCATTGCGTTGCAACACTTCCGGCAAGGTCATCAAGCAATAAAACACTGACAGGTACTGCAAGTAAAAGAGGAACTGCAAGCAAGACCACATCTTTTGATTTCAAGTCTCGCAAAGATCTGAGTGCTGCATAGGCCATTGTCAATACAAGAAAAATATAAACGAATGAATTTCGATATGGCAACTGATTAGGAAAATGCTTCCCATGCCAGAGGAAGTTTAGGATATTCAGGTCAAATGAAAGCAAGAGAAACAGCAGGAGGAAGGCATGCATTAATTTCTCTCGTAGTCGGATGCGCCCGGACATAAAAAATATCGGGACTAATAAAATAATACTTACGCCGGAATAGAGGTTAGGATAGCCACTACGAATAGTCGGCTGCAAGAGCATGAAGTGCTGAGCCAGATATGCAAGAGGGTTGGCAGCAAACTCAATACTTTGTGGAAATTTATCTCCACTGGCGCTTGTATACTGTAAGGACTTAAGAACAGGCAATAAAAGTACGGCGCTGAGCGCAACTGCGATAGCAGTTGCAGCAATGATTTTAACAATCACTTTTGCGCGACTACCGGCCTTCCAACCCTCAGTGTGCTGAACCATCAAAATTGGAAAATATAAGGCTATAAAAATACAGGCGAAGAAGGCGACATAGTAGTTGCTGATTAACAGCAGCAGAAGAAAAACAACATAGAGTATGAATTTACCCTGCTTAATAAGACGTGTTAAGGCCCATAGAACAAGTGGTAACAATATCAGAGCATCCAGCCACATTATATTCCAGGAGTAGGCCATCACATATGCCGACAAGGCGTACATGGTGCCGAAGATGACACTGAAGGCACCTTTTCGTTGGAATGTTTCTTTCAAAAAGAGATGGAAGGCCATGCCGGCAAGTCCGACTTTAATCAGGGTCAAAACAAATACCGCCTCGGACAGAAAAGATTCAGGAAAGATTAAAAGCAATATATTCAGAGGACTGGCCAGATAATAAGCTATCAGCGAATAAAAGTTCATTCCCAGTCCGCCGGAGAAAGTAAAAAACAACGATTCACCTGAGAGTATGGTGCGTCGCAAAGTAGCCATGAAGGGAGCATATTGATGGAAAAGGTCAACAGTCAGTATTTGTCTGTCGCCAAAAGGAAAGATTGTGCGGGTGGCATAGGCAAGGGCCAGAATCAATAGCGGAATCAAAAATGCCAGAAAGTTGTATTGGCTGTTCGATGTTTTCAGCTTTTTCAGAGATGTGTTCACCTCATCATTTTCTGCAATATATCTCGCCATTCCCTCTTCAAAACTATTGGCATCCGGATTTGCGCTCATCACATCTCCTCCAAACGATAGGTCTTATCAAATAATAACTAAAATACATTATAAACATAAAACAGGCGGACTTTTCTGATAAAAGTACCGCCTGCCAGTGATTCAGATTAAATCTATATTACTTTTTCTTCTTCTTTTTAGATTTGCCTTGTCTCAAGGCAGCCAGTATTCCAGCCAAAAAACCGACAATTCTTGCAGCTTGTGTTCCTATATTGTCAGATTGACGCACTGACTGACGGCGGCTGCGATTCTCAAAATAGTTTTTTGCTGAGTCGATTGCCCCCGTTATCTCGCCGGTCACAGTGCTGACGTCATCCAGTATGGCCGGCACAGTATCGGCC